>JBGQJX010000236.1:0-6428 GCA_041499255.1 Ktedonobacteraceae bacterium
TCAACAATTTAAAGACCTACTTTTTCACGCGTTCAGGGGTGGTAAAAGCGGTGGATGATGTTTCATTTACAATCAAGCCTAGTCAAACCTTAGGAATCGTAGGCGAAAGCGGCTGTGGCAAAAGTGTGACCGCCCTTTCAGTGATGCGGCTGATAGCAAGTCCTCCTGGCAAGATTGTGAGCGGTGAAATCAACTACAATGGTGAGAATATTCTGGAAAAGAATCAAGATGAATTGACAGATCTGCGTGGCAGCAAAATTTCGATGATTTTCCAGGATCCCATGACATCACTCAACCCTGTGTTCACAGTGGGATACCAGATCGCGGAGACGGTCAAACGCCACCATAAGGAACTGAGCAATGACCAGGCATGGAAACGCAGCATTGAGATGCTTGACCTGGTGCGTATCCCAGACGCGAAGAAGAGGTCAAAGAACTATCCCCACGAGTTTAGCGGCGGTATGAGGCAGCGTGTCATGATTGCTATTGCGCTCGCCTGCAACCCGAAATTGTTGATTGCCGATGAGCCGACGACAGCGCTCGACGTCACCATTCAAGCCCAGGTACTCGAACTGATGAGCGGCCTTTCAAAAGAGTTTGGCACGGCTGTGATGCTGATTACGCACGACCTCGGGGTGGTGGCTGGAACCTGCCAGTATGTCAATGTGATGTATGCAGGCCATGTAGTGGAGTCGGCGCCGGTCAAGCAAATCTTCCAGACACCCGCACATCCCTATACCGTCGGGCTGTTACGCTCCATCCCTCGTCTTGACGAGAAACGCGGCACCAACCTGACTCCGATTGCCGGACAGCCACCTGATTTATCCAGAGAGATTATCGGCTGCCCCTATGCACCCCGCTGCCCGAAAGTGCAGAGCCGCTGCCGGCAGGAGCGTCCCGAGTTACAGCCTGTAGGTCGTGGAGATCAAACAGCGGCATGTTTTTATCCAGACTAAGCCGGGGGGAAAGGAATTCTTATGGCACAGGAGACAACAACGCCAACAACGACAGGTACAACCCTGGTCGAGGTGAAAGGCTTAAAGGTTTATTTCCCCATTAAAGGGGGCATATTAAATCGCACCTTTGCCAACGTGAAAGCGGTGGACGGTGTAGACATGTTCATCCGGCGCGGCGAGACGCTTGGTTTAGTTGGTGAAAGTGGATGTGGGAAATCGACCACGGGACGAGCTATTTTGCAGTTGATCAAACCGACGGCGGGAAGTGTTGTTTTCGAAGGAGATGAGCTGACAACACTTTCAGCAGGCGAGATACGGAAGAAGCGTGCCAGAATGCAGATGGTGTTCCAGGACCCCTATGGTTCGCTTGATCCACGCTTCACGATTGGAGAGATTGTCGCAGAGCCGCTACAAAATTTCAATCGCGGCAATGTGAAGGAGATTCAGGAACAGGTAGCCGATTTACTGGAAGTGGTGGGATTGAATCCATTTTTTATGAATCGTTTCGCGCACGAGTTCAGCGGCGGCCAACGACAGCGCATTGGTATAGCTCGCGCTCTGGCTCTTCGCCCTTCATTAGTAGTGGCGGACGAACCAGTTTCCGCGCTCGATGTATCGATCCAGGCGCAAGTGCTCAACCTCTTACAGGACCTGCAAGGAAAGTTTGGTTTAACGTACCTGTTTGTGGCCCATAACCTCTCTGTGGTCAAGCATATCAGCGATCGGGTGGCAGTGATGTACCTGGGTCGAGTTGTCGAGTTATCAAAAAGCGAAGAAATGTATGAGTTGCCATTGCATCCTTATACACAGGCCCTGCTTTCGGCAATCCCTGTCCCTGACCCAGACGTTGAGGTAAAGCGCAAGCGTATCATCCTCGAGGGAGATGTGCCCAGCCCGGTCAATCCACCAAGTGGCTGTAATTTCCATCCACGCTGCTGGAAGGCTCAGGCTATCTGCCGGGAGGTTAACCCACCGTTGGAAGAAAAACAGTATCATCATTACGCAGCCTGTCACTTTCCTGGATAAGAGAAATAGAAAGGGAGAGGTTGGTTCCTGGCGATGACAGGAATCAACCTCTCCCTTTCTGCTGGTTACATATCGGGGAGTTCGAGGCGTTTTATGCGTGAGAGCAAGCGAATGCGCGCCATCAAGTGGCGGGCATCGAAGGGTTTGACAACATAGTCATCGGCTCCCGCTGCAAAGCCGGCTACTTTGTCCTGGAACGTTGTGAGGGTAGTAAGCAACATGATGGGGAGGTGGCGAAGAGAAGGAGTGTCGCGAATAGTACGGCAGAGATCCAAACCATT
The DNA here is from genome assembly GCA_041499255.1 of Ktedonobacteraceae bacterium. Lineage (GTDB taxonomy): Bacteria > Chloroflexota > Ktedonobacteria > Ktedonobacterales > Ktedonobacteraceae > UBA11361. The sequence continues at coordinate 2,264 of JBGQJX010000236.1, forward strand.
TTCCTGACCGAGTGATACCTCACAGATCAGCACATCGGGAAGATTGCTCTCCAGGATTTGCCTGGCTTCTGCTAGTGACGAAGCACACTGTACTATAAAGCCATTCTCTAATACCTGCTGTATTCTATCACGTCCGTTTTGATCGTTATCCACGAAAAGAATGTGCAAACGACGTAATGGTTGTGGCTCACGCACGTATCTGTGTATATTCTGCACTGCGACTTCGAACATGAAACGTGAAGAAGTGCAGTACTATGTAACTATAGCCATTCGTTTTCGTGAAGCATAGTCTCGAAGCAATGGCTGAGCACGACACTATGCTTATTCTCTGTCTGCCTGTGTCTGAACTAAGTAATCCATGCGGCGCTGACGGTCGGTAGGCGTCAGGCGGAGTACGCGTTCAATAGCTGCATTTAGTTCAGCCGGCTTAAATGGTTTTTTGAGATACTCGTCAACGCCTGAAAGCATTCCTATGATTTGATCTTCTTCGCGCGTCATAGCACTGAGAATAATCAAGGGGGTATCAGAGGTACGAGGATCACCACGAAGACAACGGACCAACTGGTAGCCATCCATGCGCGGCATCTTCACGTCGATGATGACGCAATCTGGACGTTCAACTGACATACGTTCTAAACCTTGTTCGCCGTCGTAAGCAACGACGACCTCGTATGATCCCTGGAGGCTTACAGCGTATTTAATCAATTCTACGATAGTCGGGTTGTCATCGATAACCAATACTTTCTTCATTGGTTCCCATCACTTTTAACGTCGTTGTACGGTGTACTGGTTAGGTGTCTACATAAAAGGATATCATCACTGCTTGCATTGTAGCACAGTTATGTGCTACTGCCAACTGATGGTTTTGAGAGAGATTACATGGCATTTGTGGGCTACAGGTTTTATGTTACAATGAACTGGGCACATATGTACATTCGTACGATACATGAGGGAGAATATTTTTCATGGCGGCAATTGATCGCTACTCACGACAAACGCTCTTTGGGCCAATTGGCAAGGAGGGGCAAGAACGGCTGCAGGCATCTACGATTGCTATTATCGGCTGTGGTGCTTTAGGCACGGTCCTGGCAAACAATCTTTGTCGCGCCGGCATCGGCCATATAGTAATTGCGGACCGCGACTATATTGAAGTGAATAACTTACAGCGACAGATACTCTTCGACGAGGAAGACATTACGCGGCATCTGCCCAAGGCTATCGCTGCTGCCGAGAAACTACGTCGCATCAATAGTGATACAAAGATTGAGCCGCTCGTTGAAGATGTCAATACTGATGGAATTGAGTCGCTAGTGCGCAATACAGACCTGGTGCTTGACGCGACCGATAACTTTGAGACACGCTACTTGCTGAATGACGTGTGTGTCAAATATGGGCGTCCCTGGATATATAGCGCAGTCGTTGCTTCTTACGGGGTGACCATGAATGTTGTGCCTGGTGATACAGCCTGCCTTCGCTGTGTATTTCCTGAGATGCCTTTGCCTGGAACCACGGCAACATGTGATACGGCAGGTGTTCTCAACGGTATCGTGGGAGCAATTACGGGAGTGGCATCCACGGAAGCGATCAAAATTCTGCTGAAAAGCGACAAGATGAGCCGGGCAATGTTCTGGATGGATGTATGGGAAAATACGAGCGAGCGTATTGAGTTGCCACGGCAGCTGGATTGCCCTACCTGCGGGCGGCGTGATTACGAGTTTCTTGATGCATTGGAAGGGAATAGTAGTACGAGCCTCTGTGGGCGGAATGCTGTTCAGGTGAGGACAAGGAGAAGAGGAATAGTTCTGAATCTAGCAGAATTGGCCGAACGGTTGCGTCCTGTTGGGGAGGTAAGTTATAATGATTTCCTACTCCGCTTCTATGTGGATTCTTATGAACTAACAGTCTTTCCTGATGCTCGCGCGATCATTAAAGGGACAGATGATGAGCAGGTCGCACACTCTGTTTACGCGCGTTATATTGGTAACTGAGGAAATATTATGAATGAACATATACTGGTTTGTGTAGCCTGGCCATATGCAAAAAGCTCGACACACGTTGGACAGATCGTTGGAGCATACCTGCCAGCAGATACATTTGCCCGCTACCACCGCCTGGCTGGAAACAAGGTGTTGATGGTTTCTGGCAGCGACGAACATGGCACGCCGATACTTGTCGATGCCGAACGCGAAGGAATTAGTCCTCGTGAATTTGTGGCGCGGTATCATCGACAAATATGCGAAATATGGGAGCTGCTGGGTATTTCGTGGAATTTATATACTGAGACAGGAACAGAAAATCACTATCGAATAACGCAGGATTTTTTCCTCACTCTTTATGACAAGGGATATATCTTCAAAGATACTATGCAGTCTCCCTATTGTCCGACGGATGTGCGTTTTCTGCCTGACCGCTACATCGAGGGAACCTGTCCGAACTGTGGGTACCCATCCGCTCGCGGGGATCAATGCGATAATTGTGGTCACACGCTCGACCCAATTGATTTGATTCAGCCGCGCTGTCGCCTTTGTGGGAGCAAGGACAGCGCCCTGGAGATTCGACCGACGGAGCATTTTTTCCTGGATTTGCCAAAGTTGCAAGAGCCGATCATGGCATGGCTATCAGAGGGAAAACAGCACTGGCGAGGAAACACGCTTGATTTTGCGCTGAACTGGCTGAAGGAGGGCCTGCGGCCACGTGCTATTACACGCGATCTTGACTGGGGCGTACCGATACCACTTGATGGCTACGAGGATAAGCGCATCTATGTTTGGTTCGACGCGGTTATCGGCTACTTCTCGGCTTCAGTTGAGTGGGCAGAGCGGCAGGGAACGCCTGAAGCATGGAAGACATGGTGGGTTCCTGGTCAATGTGACCCCGAGGTGAGGTCATACTATTTTATCGGCAAGGACAATATCCCTTTTCATACGATCATCTGGCCAGCTATGCTGATGGGATATGGCAACCGCAATTTGCCATATGATGTCCCCGCGAACGAATTCATGACTATGAGTGGGGCTAAGGCTTCCAGCAGCCGGGGCAATGTGATCTGGACACGCGATGTATTAGATCAGTACAGCGCAGACGCGCTTCGTTATTATCTTTCAGCAACTGCGCCCGAAGGACGTGACACTAATTTTTCTTTTGAGGAGCTGATTCGCCGCAATAACGATGAACTGGTTGCGAACTATGGAAACGCAGTCCATCGTACGTTGACGTTCTTACAAAGCAAGTTTGGAGGAGTGGCGCCACAGCCCCAGGCGCTCCGTGAAGCAGATCGCGAGATATTAGCGGAGGTTGACCGCGGCTTTTCCCTGGTTGGGCATAATATTGCCAATTGCCACATGAAAGACGGGCTGAACGCGGCTATGGCTGTGGCGCGAGCGGCCAATCGCTACCTGGATGAGCAGGCGCCCTGGAAACAGATTAAAATTGACCGCGAAGCGGCAGGTACGACCATCTACGTGATGCTGCAAGTAATCAGCGGTTTGCATGTGCTCTTCAGCCCCTATTTGCCTTTTTCATCACAAAAGCTGCACCATTTGCTCGGATTCGAGGGCGATGTGAGCGCGGGTAGATGGAAAACTTCCGAGGTGCCCGCAGGCATTACGCTGCCGGTTCCCTCACCGCTGTTCCCCAAGTTGGAAGTAATGGCGACCGTGTGACTGGAGAGCGAACAAGTTGCGGCGACAACTTGTTCGCTCTCTTCTTCGTTCAGGAAGTTTTACGGAGCGGACCAGAGTTTTTTGCCCATGAATATGGCTATTTCATGCTCAACGGGACCAGGAGGGTAATATTGTTGACTGATGCTCCATACCTCCAGGCCATTGCGTAAATAAAATTGAATAGCCGGATAATTAACATTCTGTGTTTCTAGCAGTATCGCCCAGCAAAGATGATTTCGCGCCCAGTCAGATGCGCAACTGAGCAGTAATGATCCAATGCCGTAACGCCGGAACTGGCGCCCGACGATGATATGCTCGATACGAGCGACTGAACGCCATTCTTCCACGTTCAATAAGATTACACCTGCCACCTGCCCATTTGCCAGGGCAACATAGCCTCCTTGAACGCGGCGCAGCGTGGTTTCAACGTCTGCTAAAGTGCTTTCAAATGCGAGGTAGCTCTTATAGAGGGGGGGATCGACAGGTGTCTCGAGTAATTCAAA
>JBGQJX010000237.1:0-6396 GCA_041499255.1 Ktedonobacteraceae bacterium
ACCGCATCCGCCCAATCATGCCAGCCCGTTGACAACATCTCGCGTATGTGTACGCCATGTCCCGGTAACAACATATTATGGGTGAGCATACCACGGTCCTGAAGCAATTGCTCCAGTTCTTCCAAATCACTGCGACTGCCATTCAGGCCGTGCACTAGCAGGACACCTATAGTAGGTTTTTTTGATGAATGTGCTGCGCTTGTGTTATGGGACACAATGGACGGCTCCATTGACGTTGCTCCTCGTAATATTGGGCTTCAGCCGTAGAGGCCGATGTGCCGCGCCCAGCGCCAATGTATCGGTCCCCCGTGGATTTTCCGCTCTCCAAATGAATAAGTTAAAAAGCATACTACAGAATACCTCTTCTTAGTACGTTTCAGCAAGGGTCAAAGTTGTACAGCAGGGCTTTTCTATATACCCGTTCGATGCACCCGTTTTCGATGCACCCGTTTTGCTTCTCTTACCTGTGCGCCGCCTACGGCGGCACCAGAACAAGAAGTGTGAGGCTGGTGAATACACATAACTCCCGGCTCAGGGCACAATAGTATGAAAGACAAAAGTGTTGCATGGAATAATACAGGCTTCCATGGGATTCATGACTATATTACCGACATGCCACACATTGCCCTTTCCCACTGGAAGTGATATAGTCGCATCCTGACGATATCATAGCCGGCAAATTCAAAGGCACAAACTATACATTATTCATAAAAACAAATACAAGGAGCGCAAATAGTATGAAGTTTTCAACAAAGGCTATCCATGCTGGTCAGGAGCCTGATCCATCGACAGGCGCAATCATGACGCCCATTTTCCAGACATCGACCTACGCCCAGGCAGGATTGGGTGATCACAAAGGATATGAATATTCTCGGTCGCACAACCCCACACGCACCGCGCTCGAGGAGTGTATTGCAGCTCTCGAAGATGGGCGTTATGGTCTTGCCTTTGCCTCTGGCATGGCTGCGGAACAGGCCATACTCAGCCTTTTAAGCGCGGGCGACCACATGATCGCCTGCGATGATTTATACGGCGGCAGCTTTCGCATCTTCGAACGTGTGATGCGCCGCTACAATGTTGATACCAGCTATGTAGCGGCAGGAAATATTGAAGGGTATGCAAAGGCAATTCGCCCCAACACCAGGCTTATCTGGTTAGAAACCCCAACGAACCCACTGCTGCGCTTGATCGATATCCAGGCAGTCGCGGAGATAGCTCACCAGCATAATGTGCTGGTTGTCGTTGATAACACGTTCGCCAGCCCCTATTTTCAGCAGCCGTTGAAGTTGGGGGCCGACATCGTTGTTCATAGCACGACCAAGTACATCAATGGGCACAGCGATGTCATTGGTGGCGCACTGGTGTTGAACAATGAAGAGATATACGAAGCGATCAAGTTTTACGAGAATGCCGCTGGCAGCGTCCCTTCACCATTTGACGCATGGCTTATTCTGCGCGGTATTAAGACGCTGGCCGTGCGTATGCGCCAGCACGAAGAGAATGCGCGCATAGTGGCGAAGTTCCTGGCAGAGCATGCCCGAGTAGAAAAGGTTTATTATCCTGGATTGCCCTCACACCCTGATTATGAACTGGCAAAACGCCAGATGAGTGGTTTTGGTGGTATGGTTTCCTTCCAGTTTAAGGGGGGTTATGAGGATGTCGATAAGCTGGTACGACGCTTCAAGGTGTTCACCCTGGCCGAAAGCCTTGGAGGTGTCGAATCGCTTGTCTGTCATCCCGCTTCTATGACGCATGGCTCTATTCCGAAGGAGATTCGCGAGTCTCGTGGCTTGACCGATACGCTGCTGCGGCTTTCGGTTGGCATAGAAGACGCAGAGGATATCCTGGCAGATTTACAACAGGCACTGGCATAACGCGATGTTTGACGAGGTACCCACCCAGGCCCTACATCTGATGAGTACCTTGTCATAACGTGTCAATTCTGTGTTACTTTCATAGGTGTTATGCGATGTACATATATGGATAGACCTATGTATGCAATGCTTTGATCATATACTCTGACTTATCTTTAAGGGATATACAAGCTTCTAGGAGGGAAGACTGGCAATGACCTTTTTAACCGTTGCTCAGAGGCGTTTGAAGAATGGTATCCTAACAGTAAGCGCAATCCTGTTAGTTACACTACTACTAAGTGCTTGTGGTGGGGATCCACAAACGCAACAGAGAGCTAATACCAGCAAAACTGATCTTGATAGACTCATCACGCAGGCGCAGGGCATTGGCGTACCCAATACCATGCTAGCACCCATCATCCAGCAAGAGACTCAGATTGGTAATTCGAGTGCTCCCCTTACTATTTTTAGCGATCAACCTGCCACCGATTATTATTCCAATGTAGCGCAGCGCTATCAGATGCTAGCTATCCAGGTGCAAGGCATGGAGACGCAGGTAACCCAGCAATTTGATTACCAGGCCGCGCTCGATATTCAAGATCTTGAGAATGTACTGGCTCAGAGGCAGGCACAAAATTTTGTCGAGGCCAAGACCTTTGCCACTCAACTGACGCAATATCAAGACCAACTCTCCAGGGCTCAGTACCCCAGAGATTATACTCAAATCAGCATCAATGCGAAGCAATCAACACTCGCATTGCAATTACTGGAACCTGCATACAATAACATTGCCTCATTGCAAGCCGACATCAAACAGTTGCAAGCGTCCCACCTGGACACAACCGCACTCAATCAAGAATACCAGCAGGATTTGCAACTCTTACGCAATGCCAGTAAGCCAGAAGAGCTTACACAACTTATCAACCAGACGATTACACAGTTACAAGCAACGAATGACTTCTCAATTCAGGCCGTTCCCTATATTGGCGCCGCCAAATTGCAGGAATTCAGCGCGGATATTATCAAACTGAAACATTACGGGCAAGATACCACTAATTTTCAGCAGCGACTTAATACCGATCAGGTAGCACTTGCCCAGGCCAGGTCAATCAGTGATTATCTCAAAGTCTCTTCACAAATTGACCATGATATCTCAGCGCTGAAGTTTTCCTTGACCGCGGGGTACGCGAACTACCTGCTCAAGCAGTACAACCAGGAGGTTGCTAGCTGGGGCTATGCTCACCGGTACCATGACCCCGTCGACGGTGGGGTATATAACCTGGATTATGAGTATGGTGCTTATGGCACGGGTCCTGATGGAAACGCAGCTTTACAGTATGCCCAATCTACCCAGCAACAGGCGGATTACCAGTCCACAATAGATATCATCAATGGAAACTTGTTACACTTGCGCGCCATGGAGGCCGACTACCACGACAAAACGCCCTATAATCAGCCTCACGCTGCCGATATTCAGTTAATGAAGCATTATCATGTCAGCGGCCCGAATGGAGGTCAGGTACTGGTTGTATCGCTTATTGAACAGGTACTGCGCTACTACAATAATGGGAAGCTCATCAGGTCATTTTATGTTGTCACCGGTCAATACATGAAACCATCACCGCCGGGATTCTGGAGTATCATTCTACGCCAGAGCCCGACCAAGTTTAAGTCGAGCGAGCCGCAAGGATCGGTATTCTGGTATCCGCCTACGCCTATTCAATACGCGATGGAGTACCATTCTGGTGGTTACTTTTTCCACGACGCCTGGTGGAGGGCCAACTTCGGTCCGGGCGACAATTTTCCACATTATGACTCTAGCGGCACTACCTCTTTTAACGACAACGGGAGCCATGGCTGCGTCAATATGAATACCAGTGATATTGCCTGGCTTTATCCACAGATTGCCTGGGGAGCTTCGGTGATATTGTACTAGCGGGCTGCAAGATTGTAATTTTATTTGACATCTGTAGCAGCTTTCTGCTATAATCCATGGGCAATCACGCCCGACGTACAGTCGGCATTTTTTGTAGATTACGCCCGTGTGAAGGGGCAGAAACAGACAGATAGAGACGTTTCGGGGAGGAATTGTACTCACATGCCCAATAATGCCGCTGCAGAAAAGCGCATGCGCCAGGAACAAAAACGCCGCTTGCACAACCGCAGCATCAAATCACTTGTTAAGACGCAAATAACGAAGGCTCGCCAGACTATTGCCTCAGGCTCAAATGACGAAGCTGCTCAAGAAGCTGTACGTGCTGCCGTGAGTGAACTGGATCGCGCTGCCAAAAAAGGGGTTATTCACCCAAATAATGCTGCTCGCCGCAAATCACGCTTGATGAAGCAGCTTAACGCAAAGTAGTTTCTCGCGCTCGATGCTCTGCTCCGTGTATTTGCAGGTATTTTTTTTGCAGGTATTTTTCCGAGGATGAGTGTCAGGCGCATTAGGAGGTGTAGAAGGATGGCCGACAAACAAGTCATAACCAAACCTGCGGGGCGGGCGCTGCTGGTTGCGGTCGAAAATGCTCAGCTACGTAAAGAAATACCAGAAATCAAATCAGGCGACACCGTACGCCTGCAAGTAAAAGTCGTTGAGGGGAACCGCGAGCGCCTACAGCCTTTCGAAGGAGTCGTCATGCGGTTGCGCGGCGGTGGCGTCAACCAGAACTTTACCGTACGCCGCATCACTAATGGTGTGGGCGTTGAGCGCACATTTCTCATTCATTCTCCCCGTATAGAGAAGATCGAGGTAATACGACACGCGCGAGTACGCCGCAAGCAACTCTATTACCTGCGCGGCTTGACCGGTAAGGCTGCTCGCTTAAAGGAACTTCGTCCAATGACAAGCAAGGAGCTCGCGGCTAAAGAAGCTGCCAGGGTTGCCAAGCTTTCCAGTACTACTAATAAGATCAGTACTGCCAATGAAAGTACAGACGAATAAACAAGCGACACCAACGCTAGAAGAAGAAATGGCCCTGTTTGAGCAGGGCTATTCTTTTGTTGCGGGGCTCGATGAGGTAGGACGGGGTTGCCTGGCGGGGCCAGTTGTGGCTGCCGCTGTCATCCTGCCGCTTGATGACCCGGCTTTGACGATGCATTTAGCAGGCGCGCGCGACTCCAAGCAGTTGACGGCGCAAGCGAGAGAGCGACTGTATGATGTTATTATGCAATATGCAGTCGCAACGGGCATTGGCTCAGGCTCTGTGGAATTGATCGATACGATCAATATTTTACAGGCTACCAAACACGCTATGTATATGGCTCTTGGCCAGCTTGCTGTTCCGGCAGAAGCACTACTGCTTGATGCCTTGCACTTACCGCGCCTGTCCCTCCCACAACGCTCGATCATCAAAGGCGACGCACTCTGCCTCTCCATCGCAGCAGCCTCAATCGTCGCAAAGGTCACACGCGATCGCTTTATGCTACAGTTGCATGAGCAGTATCCCCTCTATGGTTTTAATCGCAACAAGGGCTACGGCACTGCCACCCACCTTGCGGCGCTTCGTGAGCATGGCGCGACCCCATTACACCGTCAAAGCTTTGCCCCTGTGCGCGAACTTGTTGCTGGTTTATTTACAACTTCTTAATAAGCTAAACTCTTTTAAACTCAGGGCATAGGGTTTTACCCAGCCTGGCTTCCTTACTTCGGCATTTGTTGCCCGAAAAATCCAGTATTGCTCCTTCAAAGTTTGTATTTATCCCAAATAGCAATGGTACTTATGGAATAGCCTCTTTTATCTATGACTCATCGCGTTTCATCATATATCTTTGTGATGTGCTACTGTATACAACGTTCCCCATAAATGCAGCGCGGGTACCTATGTGCCCGCAGATGCGATATGGTGAGCGGCAGTTTGCGGGTGATGAAAGTAGAAAGAGAGTCATATTTGAAATCACAGCAGCAGTTTTGTAATATCTTCCGGCAACAAGGAACCGTGAAACAACGATTGATACTCGGATGCGCGGTAATGATGCTGGCGCTCCTCGTTCTAGGGGTAAGTCTGGGATTGAACGCACAAGGAGCTCACGCGCAAGCCAGTAGCTCCTCCACCGCACAAAGTGCGCATCAGAGCCAGCGCAATCAATTTCCCTGGCCACAATGCACGTGGTGGGCAAACCAACGTTACCACCAGCAGCATGGTATCTTCGTGCCATGGAGAACACAATCAAATGCCTGGCAGTGGAAAGCGCGCGCGCATGATTTCCACTGGCGTCTATCAAATACCCCCGCCGTCGGGTGGATCATGGTTCTCCAGCCATGGGTACAAGGGGCCTATGGTGGGGGACACGTTGGCGTGGTAGAAAAGGTGCTTGGCCACGGGTATTTTATCGCCAGTAACCTGAACTGGGGCGCCCACCCGACGGCCGTCACCTACGTCAAGTTTCATGCTGGCGCTGGCGTGACGTTTGTTCACCGGTAGCACCCTATGCTGAACTCGCGTTACATAGAGGCGAGTGACATAGATTGGTGAATTCCATCTACTAGACAGTTCGTACGAAAGATCAAGCACCCGTAAGAAAGGGACCAATCATCTAACGCTAT
>JBGQJX010000238.1:0-6384 GCA_041499255.1 Ktedonobacteraceae bacterium
AGGGTCAACCCTACTATACACGAACGGAACGCCCAACCGTGTATAGTAGGGGCGAGGCCAATTTCTACATGTAGATGCCGCCGTTGATGTTGATTGTTTGGCCGGTGATGTAGTCTCCGTCCACGACCAGGTAACGAACACAGCGAGCTATTTCCTGGGGCGTGCCGGTGCGACCGAGTGGGATGCGTTTCAGGATGGCTTCTTTCGTCTTGTCTGGAATGGTGGCGTACATGTCTGTTGCGATGAAGCCGGGGCAAATAGCGTTGACGTTGACGTGGTAGCGAGCTAACTCCAGGGCTGCTGTCTTCGTGAAGCCGATGATGCCTGCTTTAGCGGCTGAATAGTTAGCCTGGCCGAAGTTTCCCGCCTGCCCAACAAAGGAACTAATGTTGATAATCTTTCCACTGTTCTGCTGCATGAAATAGGGAAGGGCCGCTTTGACGGTGTAGAAGTAACTGTTCAGGTCAACCTGGATGACGGTATTCCAGTCTTCCGCACTGAGATTCTTCAGCGTGCGATCGATGTTGATGCCGGCATTATTGACGAGCACGTCTATGCGACCGAACTGCTGAACTGTGTCTTCGATGAGCCTGGCAGCCTGGGCCGCATCTGCGACGTTTGCCTGGAGAGCTATCGCCTGAGGTGACCCATACTCTATGAGCTTCTTTACCAGTTCCTCCGCCTGTTCTTTGCTCTTAGAATAGTTCACGACCACCTTAGCTCCACCTTGCCCCAGTTCCTCTGCAATTGCATGTCCGATACCTCTTCCTGCACCGGTGACGATTGCGACAGCACCTGCTAATGTTGCCATGGTTTACCTCTCCTTTCCGAAGCTTGATTCAGGGTTCTTCTGTGATCTTTGCTCCATCATGGCGATGGGAAACTTACGCGCCCTACACGAGGCTTGATATGTACTACTTAGATTATACCAATCTTTGAGACTTTTGGGGTGGCAAGTGCCTCAGGTTTTAACCGGTGTTTCTCAGGCCGGCGGCGATGCCGTTGATGGTGAGGAGGACGGCGTAGGTGAGGTTGGCTCGTTCGCGTTCCTGGCCGGTAGCGGTTTGTTGGGTGGTTTCGTCGAGGACGAGGGGGCCGCCGATGGCGCGCAGACGGCGAAGCAGGGCTACCTGGAAGTAGCTCAGGGGGTCGACGTAGGGGTTGCGCAGGCGGATGGAACGTTGGAGCACCGGCGAGGTGTCGAGCAGGGCGGCGCCGCCGACAATTTGTAGGAGCATGCGCTGGGTGCGTTCGTATTCTGCTGTTATGGCTGTTGAGATACGCTGTCGCAGGGCTTCATCACTGACGAGGAGGGAGTAGTGGTGGGCAATGTGAGGATCTGCTTTGGAGAGGGTCATCTGTAAATTGTCCAGAAAGGCGTGGAAGAAGGGCCAGGAGTGGTACATGTTTTGTAGTTGTGCGAGGCGCGCGGATTGATCGGGGTCTTCGGCGATGTATTCTTCCAGGGCGGCACCTACGCCGTACCAGCTTGGCAGGACGTAGCGACTCTGCATCCAGGAGAAGACCCAGGGGATGGCACGTAATTCTTCGATGTTATGCCCGGCGGCGCGACGTGCTGGCCGCGAGCCAATGTTGAGCCAGTCGAGTTCAAGGATGGGGGTAGCTTGCTCGAAGAAGCGTAAAAATTCCGGGGTATCGTAGATGAGCTGTCGATAGCGAGCATAGGCTTTTGTCGAGAGGCACTGCATCGTTTCCAACCAGGCAGAGGGGGTATTTATGTGGGTAAGGGTTGGAAGGAGGATATCGCCGGGGATGCTGGATTGGGCTACGCCAGCTACAACCAGCTCCATGTTACGCAGAGCAATGGCGTGGAGGCCGTACTTAAAGGAGAGCATTTCGCCCTGTTCGGTGATGCGAATACGCCCGTTGACGGTGTGAGGAGGCTGTCCCAGGATGGCTTCGTAGATGGGTCCGCCGCCGCGTCCAATGGCTCCGCCGCGACCATGGAAGATAGTAATGCCGATACCGTGGCGCGCTCCCAGGGCTGCCAGCCTGGTCTGGGCAAGGTAGAGTTCCCAGCTAGAAGTGAGGATGCCGCCGTCTTTGCTGCTATCAGAATAACCCAGCATGACTTGCTGCTGATTGTCACACGAGGTTAGCCAGCGGCGATAATTGGGCTGGTGAAAGGCGCTCTCCAGGGTGTTTGTACATGAGCGCAGGTCGTCGATGGTTTCAAAGAGGGGGACGATGGGGAGATTGGTGATGCCTGCCTCTTTGCAGAAGAACTGGACTTCGAGCAGGTCGCTGACGGTACGCGACATGCTGATGATGTAGCAGGTGATGGCTTGCTCGCCGAATTCTGCGCGTGCCTGGCGAATTGTGTCAAAGGTTTGGAGCACGTGGTGTGTTTCCTGGCTTACAGTGAGTTCATGGCGGGGGAGAACGCGCGGGTCGCTGAGGAGATTGGTGAGGATGTTCACGCGCTCGTGTTCAGGAAGAACGCTATAATCGTCCTGACGAAGCCCGGTGATTTTGAGCAGTTCGGCGAGGGCGCTGGAGTGGCGTTCGCTGTGCTGGCGTACATCGAGAGCGGCAAAGTGGAAGCCAAAGACCTGGACCTGGCGAATGAGGATAGCGAGTTGTCCTTGCGCGACATGTTGTTCGCCGTCCGCCAGGAGGCTATTTTGTATTAGCAGGAGATCGGCGAGGATTTCTCGCGGGGAGTTGTAGGCGATGGAGGGATCCTTTGTTTCCAGGCGTTTCCACATGAAGGAGAGTTTGCGACGGTAGGGTTCCATGGCGGTCTGGGTGCCTAGTTCCCGGTCGTAGTCGGGCAAGAGCGCGGCGTCACATTCGAGAGAGTCTTGCAATTGTTGCGATATGGAGCAGAGTTTGAGAGATTGCGAATATTCTTGTGCCAGGGCCTGGATGGCTGAGCGGTAATGTTCGATGACCTGTGCGTGCTGCCAGCGCAAAGCCTCAAGCAGGGTTTCCGCGTGTACATTGGGGTTGCCGTCCTGGTCGCCGCCGATCCAGGTGCCGAAGCGTAAAAAGGGAGGGATTGTCAGTTGCTCCTGTGGGTAGGCGTCGTGGACCAGTTGTTCGAGTTCAGCGTAGAGTTCAGGCAGGGCCTCAAAGAGAATCTCAGTGAGGTAGTAGGCTCCCATTTTGATCTCGTCCAGTATTTGCGGGCGTACGTGGCGCACGGCGTCGGTGCGCCACAAGAGGGCGATGGTGCTTTCCAGGGTGCGCTGCCATTGGGCACGCTGTCGAGGGGTCATATCTTCTCGCCGGTCGTGCTCTTCGAGCAGAGTGGCGATCTGTCGTGACTTGATAATGAGGCTGCGACGGGTGGCCTCGGTAGGGTGGGCTGTAAAGACGAGGTCGATCGAAAGCTGGTTGAGGAGCTGTTGGAGGGTCGAGGCGTCGATGCCATTTTTTTGATAGAAGGCTACAAGAGCGGCAAGCGAGCCGCGCTGGGGGGTGGATGCCGTGAGGGCTTCATAGTTGTAGCGGCGCGTGCGATGGTGCTGTTCAGCGGTGTTGACGAGGTGAAAATAGACGGTGAAGGCGCGTATGACGTCAATGGTGGTATCGAGGTCGCAACTGTCGACGATGTGGGTGATCTCTTGATCGAGTGCTGCCATTTCATGTTGCAGCTGGGCGGCTTCTGCCGCGGAGGCCGAGCGAAGGGTTTCGGCGCAGGTGCGCAGGCGTTTGCATTTACGCCGGAGTTGCTCCACTGTTTCAAAGACGGAGGCGCCTTCGTGTTGTTGTATGGCTTTTCCGAGCGCATCACCTAGCATGTGGATGTCATGGCGAAGAGGCGCGTCTTTTTCGGTTTTGTTTTGTTCTGGTATTGATGTGGTCATGGTGAAATGATAGCACATTTGGTTGGGGGGGTAGGTTGAGTGTGAGGAGAGACCCTTCGCTGCGGCTCAGGGTGACAAGGCAACGAAGGGAATGGGGTGACAAGGGAGCGCTGTCATGCTGAGCGGAGGGAAGCATCTCTCGGGCCGGAGGGAGAGACCCTTCGCTGCGGCTCAGGGTGACATGGACGAAGTGAATGGGGGTGACACTGGTGGGAAGTAGCATGGTCACCCATGCTGTCATGCTGAGCCGCAGCGAAGCATCTCTGTGCCCGGAGGGAGAGACCCTTCGCTGCGGCTCAGGGTGACATGGGAGTGTGGCGTTGCAATGTGCACAATTATGGTGATAGAGAATTTGGTGTATTGAGAAAATGTGAAATATGTTTATGGTTTTGTCAGGTTTTTCTGGGGGATTTAATGGGAATTTGTGCAAACAGCACAAATTTTAGGCGGGAGGTTCTCATATTTTGACAGTATGATTAGTAGGAGAGAATTTTTATACTTTAGGGGGGAAAGAGTAAGCGAAGATGGTTGCTCGTTCCTGGTGTTTGGGAGTATCAGCGATGGGGCTAGAGACACATGGTAAATGGGCCATAGAGGTTGATGTTGTGATTTTGTGAGAAACACATGAGGGAGGTTACCATGGCTACGAACACGATTGATGAAAAGACAACTACGGGTATGAAGCCCACGCTGGGGCTTACTGGGTTGACGATCAATGCTATGGCGTTAATTGCGCCAGGCGCTTTCCTGTGGACGACATACCAGTTGCAGTCCGCGCCAGGCTCAGCAATGAACATGTGGTTCGCGGTTTTTGTGGCAACAGCGATCGCATTGTTTACCGCGACGGCCTACTCCGCACTGGCTAAACGTTATCCTGAGGCAGGAGCGGGGAGCTCGTATTACTTTGCCGAGGCCTCGGTGCTGCATCAGGAGGAGCATCGCCATTTTAAGTTTGCGCGTTTGAGTAAATTCATTGTAGGCTGGGCCTCACACCTGTACTACTGGGTATATCCGGGGGTTATGGTAGCCTTCATGGGGCTGGTGATTACTTACATTGTACAAACGTTTATTCCTAGTTTTGGGACGCCGCTCCAAGAGGTACTGGTTTGTATAGGGTTTGCGATAGTTGTTGGAGCCATCTCATATGTTGGGGTGACGGGCACAACTTTTGCGAATATTGTGATCAATGTTATTCAGATTGTCGCGCTGGTGACTTTCTCGGTACTGGCTATCGCCTACCGATTGGCGCACCCGGGAGTGCACTATCTCCATCCCAGCGCTTTGAGTGTTATTACTCCACATGACCTTGGCGGACTCATCTTTCAGTCTACCATTGCGATCCTGCTGGTAGTTGGATTCGAATCGGCGACGGCCCTGGCAGCAGAGGCGAAGAATCCAGGGAGAGATATTCCTCGTGCCGTACTCCTTTCACTCGTTATTCAGGCGGTTATCTTCTACTTCCTGGAATACTTTGCCACGAACTTCTTTATTAACAATGCCTACAAGAGTAGCGCGGGAACTGGCTTTACAGCAGCTTTTAGTTCTGGGGCGCCAATTGGTGACATGGCACAGGTAATAGGCAACCAGTTGCTTGGTGGCAATGGAACCGCCTTCGCAACAATACTAGCAGCTACCGTTGTCATTGCCTTGATAGGTACCGCGCTTTCCTGTCTGAACACGGGTGTGCGTGTTACTTACGCGATGGGTAAAGATACCGAACTCCCTGTGATCTTCGGGTTCCTGCATGGGAAGTACCGTACTCCACATGTAGGGGTAATAGTACTAACGGTCATCTCTGCTGCTATTGGATCGTATGGGGTACTGTCTATTGACAAGCTGACGCAGGTAACACTTGTCTCCAATATTGGCACCTTCCTCCTCTATGGTATGACATGTATCGTCTGCCTGGTGGCCTTTGCGGGAGTGAAAAAGCGCAGTCTTTACAATAGTTTGATCGCTCCTGTACTGGGCGCGGTGCTCAATATCGCGATGCTCATAGGGGTCATTTACTTCTCAATCGTGGGGGGCGGTTCCGCGCAGGTTGACACGATCATCGCCATCGGCTTCAGTCTCGCGTGGCTGGTGGTTGGCTTTGGTTACCTGTATGCGCGTAAGCTGGTGACGGGAGAGCCAATATTGCACCCGGAGGACCACAAGGAGAAAATCGCAGCTAAAGTTGATATGGTGGCAGAAGGTGGTGTGATGATCGCCGATTAGGAGTCAGGACATAGGAGGTTTCGTTTCTGGTGGCTGTGCCCCTGGTATGTTATACTAGGGGCACAGCACTTTGTTGTCTGAGCAGGGAGAGCAAAGAGTTTTTATGACAACGGCCTATACACCAGGGGCGCGGATTGACCATTACGAAATCATACGTTTGCTTGGGCAGGGCGGGATGAACCGTGTCTATCTTGCTCGTGATATGCAGAATAAGCAAGAAGTCGTTCTCAAATTTCCTAATGATGATTTAATTGGGAACGTTGGCGTTTTTGAACGTTATAAGCGGGAAGCGGAGATAGGTAGCCGCCTCAATCATCCGTATATTCAACATCTC
>JBGQJX010000239.1:0-6365 GCA_041499255.1 Ktedonobacteraceae bacterium
CGTAGAAGGATATTGTTTACTCTAACTGAAATCGAAGGGAGCAAAGCAATGTTAATCGCCACAGACCCGCTATCCCTAGTTTTCCTTGCCTGTTTTCTCTTTGGATTGCTCTTTCTGATCGGATCAGCAATTTTGGGAAACCTGGGGCACGGCGGAGGGGCGGACCACGCGGCTTCACATCACTTTGATCTACATGTAGGCGGGCATACGAGTGGCGGCGCTCAGCACACTGTTGGGCACGCCGGCGGTACACACACAGTCGGACATGGAGGCGCCCACGCTCCAGGACATGGAGCAACGACACAGCAGACGACAGCTCAGAATGCTCAGGGAAATGCCCTCTCAATCCTGTCTTATGTCAACCCTACTTCAATCGTCCTGTTCCTGCTTGGATTTGGCTTCTTTGGCTACGTTTTTCATAATACGGCGCACCTGGCACTGCCTATGACATTACTATTGGCGGGCGCGGGAGGGTTAGTGATCGCAGTCCTGATGCTGGTGATGCTTACGCGCGTGTTTGGCGATAGCGAGGGAGAGACGATACAAGATGTTTCGGACCGCACGGGGCTGCTTGGAAAAGTGAGCGTGCCGATCCAGGAAAACGCGCTGGGCGAAATCATCTATACATCTCCTGGCGGGATGCGCAAGAGTGTCCCGGCGCGCAGCATTGATGGGCGCCGCCTCGAGCGAGACCAGGAGGTAGTGGTCGTCAATTATCAGCGAGGAATTGCGGAGGTCGAGACCTGGGAACGATTTATCAACGAGGAGGAAAAAGCACAGGAGACAGAGAATGTAGAGAATGCAACGTCAGATATCGATGAACTAGCAAAATTACGCGCATTACTTGAAAAATCAGACACGGCAGACACTGAATTAGTGATACGAAAAGACGTACAAAAGGAGTAACATCACATGGATCCCTTAATATTATTGGCCGTGGGTGTCGTTACCCTCGTGGTCGCTGTTTTTGTTGTCCTGCAGATTGTGGGACGATTACTACGTAAAGTCGGGCCGAACCAGGCGCTGATCGTCTATGGAGCAGGCGGGACCAGAGTTATTACTGGTGGTTCACACTTCGTCATACCGCTCTACCAGCGCGCCCAGGATTTCTCACTGGAATTGATGTCCTTTGATGTCGCCCCGTCGCAGGACCTGTATACGACCCAGGGTGTAGCCGTCAATGTCGAGGCCGTTACACAAATTAAAGTGCGTTCTGACGAAGCGAGCATCAAAACTGCCGCGGAGCAGTTCCTTAGTAAACGCCAGGAAGAGCGTGAGAACCTGATTCGCCTGGTGATGGAAGGTCACCTGCGCGGTATCGTAGGTCAGCTTACCGTTGAAGAACTGGTGAAAGACCCCGAGAATGTGGGTTCCAAGATGCTGAAGACCGTCACTCCCGACATGGAGAAGATGGGACTGGAAGTCATTTCGTTCACCATCAAAGATGTACGCGATAAGAACGACTATATCAGCAACATGGGCCGCCCGCAGATTGTCGAAATTCGCAAGCAGGCCGATATCGCGGCTGCCCTTGGTCAACGCGATACGCAGATCCAGCAAGCGAATGCCGCCCGTGAAGCTGCCGTCGCCAAATCTGCCGCTGATCAGGAGAGAGTCAAAGCTGAGGCAGAGTCGCTGGGATTCCAGGCGGAGTCACAGCGCAACCTTTCCTTGAAAAAAGCTGCCTTTGATGCCGAAGTGAAAAAGCAGCAGGCGTCCGCTGACAAGGCCTACGATATCCAGGCCAATATGATGCAGCAGCAAGTTGTGATCGAGGCCGTCAGAGTTACCGAGGTTGAGAAGAACGCCCAGATCAAAGTGCAACAGGCTGAAATCCAGCGCCGCGAGCTGGAATTGCAAGCAACGATCCAGAAGGCGGCGGAAGCAGAGAGACGGCGCGTTGAGACAGTAGCCGAAGCGGAACGGCAGCGCATTTACCTGGAAGCTCAAGGACAGGCCGATGCCACGAAGGCGCGCGGTATCGGTGATGCTGAAGCTAACAAGGCGCGCGGGCTGGCGGATGCAGAGGCCAACCGGGCGCGTGGTCTGGCCGAGGCGGAAGTCATCCGGGCGAAAGGTCTGGCTGAGGCGGAGGTCATTCGCGCCAAAGGTGAAGCCGAAGCCGATGCTATGAAAGTCAAAGCGGCGGCATTCCATGAATACAACCAGGCGGCTGTACTGGATAAGCTGTTGACAGGGATGCCTGAAATGGTGCGCGCAATCGCCGAACCATTGAGCAAAGTGGACAAAGTCACGATCATCTCCACGGGCGCAGGCGATGGCCATCAAGGGCTTGGGGCCAGCCGTCTCACAGGCGATATCGTTAACATGGTAGCGCAGGTGCCAGCACTCTTTGAGCTGCTGAGCGGTACGCGTATTGGTGATTTGATGAGCCATGTCCCCGCCCTGGCAAATCAAGATGGGGAGCAAGATAAAGCCAATGGGGCAAGGGCCAATGGCACAACTAATACCGTAGAGGCGACACCTGGCGAGAAATAAGCTGGCATTGGGAATGACGTAGATTGGGCCGGACCTGGCACTCGCAAAGGTGTCAGGTCCCTGTACACGATAGGGGGTCAGAGTATACATGAATCTGTTGGAAAGAGTGCTTACCCTGTTAGGGGCAAATCTGAATACAATGATAGAAAAAGCAGATGACCCTGAACAGGTGCTGAGGCAATTGCAGCTTGATATGCGTAACCAGTTGGTGCAAGTGAAAACACAGGTTGCCACGGCCATTGCCGAGAGCCATAAGCTGCGACAACGGAGCAAAGAGAAAACGCTTGAAGCGGAGACGTGGTTGAGGAAAGCCGAGCAATCAATCCGACAGAATAACGATGCCGCCGCGCGCGCGGCGCTTACCCACTACAACGATATCCTCAAGCAAGCAAAACGTTACGAGCAACTACAAAAAGAACAGGAACAACTGGTCATTACGATGCGTGGCGCATTACGCCAGCTCGAGGCGAAGATCTCCGAGGTTGAGACGACGATTGAACTTCTTGTCACCCGCAAGCGCAATGCATTACTACAGCAGCGAGTCTATGATACGCTGAATAAGACAGGAGGGGTCAAGGAAAATGAGCGGGCGACACGGGCACAGGATGCGGTGCTAGAAGCGGAGGCGCGCGCACGAGCGCTGGCAGATTTACATGGCCGTGACTTTTCCTCCCAGCTTGATCAGATGTCTGAAGAGCATATTATCGAGCGCCAGATGCGGGATCTGAAGGCTAAATATATGCCAGGGCGAGACGTACCCCTCCTCCACGAAGGAAAAGTGAAGCCTGCTCCGCTGATCCCGCCGACGCCACAGGCTGATACTCCAGTGAAGAAAGTGGCGGAAAGTAGCAAAGCTGCAAAGAACACAGTGCAGAAGGCAGGAGCCGACGAGACTCACGCTAAAGATGTGGATTTGACAGAGTTGAGAAAACTACTTGATTAAACCCATGAAGTAGAGGACGGTGAAGAGGATAATAAAAGCCAGGCCAATGAATATGCCAATAATAAAAGACCTGCGATTTATTTTTTGTTCTTCAGTTGGAGTAGGTTTTTCGCTCATATTTATCCTCATCGGGAATCACTAGAGTGGGGAAATCTTCGGGGGAACGCTGCTGCTCTCCCTCTCTTCTCCAGTACTTTTTAGTGCAGTGCACTTGCAATAGCAGCTTCGACATTCGTCATTACTTCAAGGCTCTCCAATGGCGCAGACTCACGTGTGGTCACAAGCACGTGAAATGCGTCTTTGTTGCTGCCAACGAGACGTATCAGGATATGGCGATTCGCGCTGGTAATGACGGTATCTTCATAATCACCCCAATTTCCTTCTTGCAGCGAATCGGCTACACCATGGAGAATACTGCTGAAATAGCCACACAAGGATGATATATCTACATCATCGATTGTTGCCTGGGCAATAGGTTGACCATCCAGGTCCACAATAGCGGTGGCGATAAAACCGGTAATTGAGTACCCCAGTGTTTGCAAAGCGGCGACAAGAGATGGATAGTTGCGTTTTGCAGAACGCTGGGACGTTAACTTCTTCATATTAGTCAGGGTAGGGGAATCGCTCTGCTGCACTTCTTCGATAGAAAGAGCGTCACTGGTTTTTCGCGATCGAGAGAGGCTATGCAGGTAACCATTAAGCGGCGATTCTTCCTCGGGAGGCTGCCATTCAGACGAGTTAGGCTGCTTTTTCGCGCCGGTCGTGGTTTTTGTCAGTGATTTTTGCGGTCCAGTTGGCTGCTTACGCGGGAGTTGATCAGTAGCCCTGACCCGAGGCGGTGTTGGCTGCCATTCCGCGAGCGATGGGTTCACCACCGGCGTATCTGGATCCTGCTCAGCGCTTGAGAGTGGGGAAGCACGCAACATAGGCATGTCAGAATCAGTAGGCTGCTCTACCAGCCAGGATGGGAGATCACCACGTTGACTTAGCGATGTCTTGCGCACTGTAGAAGGTGTGATACTCGCGGCAGCGGGAAGCGGCAAACCCTCAGGAGCAGGTTTTTCGCTTGAAGTATGCTTGTGCGTTTGAGCATCCCTATTGTTTTTGCTCAAATCCGGCAAATTTGCCGGTGGCTGCCACCATTCCGCCCCTTCGTTCCTCTCGCTACTCCCATTACCTCCATTACTGCCATTACTTTTGCTGGCCATCTCTTCATTCCCTACATGTTCTTTAAATATATCGTCAAAAGTATCATCCTGAGCAGCCACAAATGTGATAAAAGGTCTATCTTCATCTATAACGTGTGGTGAAGCTGGAGAGCGCTGGGGAATAGCCTCAAATTCGCCAGTTGGTTGTTGCAAAGCTGCATACTTCGCTCGATACTGAAGAGCCTGGAAAATCAGCCGAGAAAGTGGCTGAGTGACATTTGGGGTAACCTGGTCATGCCATGCTTGATGCGTCACGGTACCATTTTTATGTGCTGCCAGGGCAAAAAAAGCCTCCTCACCCCTCAAGGTACCATATTCTGCCCAGATCAATTCTCCCCCCTGAAAACGCAATATGCCTTTTTCTTCCAGGCCGATACTCACTAGAAGGGCAATACTTTTGCGGCTCATAGTAATGATTTGAATGACATCTAGCAGGTCAAAAGAGTCCAGGCTAGCTGAGAAGCCAGTTTGCAGCAGCAAGCGACGCAACTCTTCTTTGAGCTGATGGAGGTTAATGGGCTTTGCCAGGTAACTAACGACTCCAGCCTCTAATGCCTGAGTGCGCTCTGAAGGGGAGGCGGATGCGGCAACCATAATCATCCGTGTTTTAGGGCAAAAGGTTCTGAGCCATTGAAGCATCTCAAAGCCATCTGCTCCTGGTGTCTTGAGGTCACCAATGACCACATCGTATTCTTCCGACCAGATCAGGCGTATTGCTTCAGCCCCACTTCTGACGCCCTGGACAATATAGCCGTCTTTGCGGAGTGAGTTGACAATACTCCGATTGAGAGTGTCATCATCCTCAACCAGGAGGATGCGCCATAGCTCAGACATCACTGCTTCAACCTCAAATGGTTTTTGCTTGCAACCCACCGTTTCACCTGGTATTTGCCATTGTAGCTCACAAGCCACACATGGCAAAAATGCACTCATGCCGACGGCAATGGATGGTTGTATTTTCCTTGCAAAGTGTATCACGATGCCACCAGGATGACAAGTAGATAGGACGGACATCGTAGGCATCTAGTTGACGAAGGTCATGCTAGAAATCCAGCTTTAAGCCAACTCCTGTTTGGGGTTTAGTAGCAGCAATAAAGCGGCTCCTCCTGCCAGGTAGATATCGTCGTTATTCGATATGCTGACATTTCCAACCTTGCGGTCGTTGCTGTCATTGACAGTACCATCTTCGCTCACATTACCTAGCTTACCCCCATGGTTGTCAGTGATGGTGCCATCTTCACTCACATCGCCAATCTTGCGACCAAAGCCGTCAATGACTGTGCCATCTTCACCCACGTCACCTACTTTGTGCCCATAGTTATCACTGGCGGTGCCATATTCATTCACCTGACCGAGCTTGCGTTCGTTACTATCGTAAACGTTCATTTGAAATTCACTCCTTCTTAAAGTCGGCTGCAACTAGATAAATGTTCAGTGTGCTGTCGCATGCCGGAACTCCCTGGAGACTCATGAAACAGTGTGTCCCGTCCCTATCTTGCCATATCCGGTGGAGTAAGACAAGAGGTTATCCAGTTAGCAGCGAGAACAAGCAGTTTTCTGCACATTCTCCAGGCCGCCCTGCATTCCATTTGGTGTTCTTTCGAGAAAAATGCTATACTCGAAGCAGGTTAAATGGGGGCGAGAGCCAACGGAAGAGGTCTTTCGCCAGGAGGAAGTATAATGCAAGACAAGATTCAGCAAGATAGCTGGAAACG
>JBGQJX010000240.1:0-6358 GCA_041499255.1 Ktedonobacteraceae bacterium
GTTGTAGTGAATCACATGAGATGCACGTCGCTCCTGAGACTTGCTAACCTCCGACACACTCTTATCTATCATACATACCTCTTGTCAACGTATTTATCGAGAGCAATGGATATTCAAAAGAGGCGGGCTGCGAGTAGAGGGATGGGTGGTGATCCTTCTGGCCGCCCGCGCTCCTGGTTATATCAGGTTATTCTTCCCTATGCCTTAGCGTAGAGAGAAGGCACATTGTAGAACGCACTGTACCCGGCATAGCGCGCAGTTTCTTCGCCAAGTTCATCCTCGATCACCATCAGGCGGTTATATTTCGCGACGCGCTCACTACGTGCCGGGGCGCCAGTTTTAATCTGTCCCGCATTAGTGGCAACCACCAGGTCGGCTATCGTGGTATCCTCTGTCTCGCCTGAACGATGAGATACTACCGCGCTAAAAGAGGCACGCTTTGCCATTTCAATGGCCTCAAGCGTCTCGGTCAGAGTGCCAATCTGATTCAGCTTGATAAGTATCGAGTTTGCTGCCTGCTCCTGGATACCGCGTTTCAAGCGCGCCGTATTGGTCACAAAGAGGTCATCTCCGACAAGCTGAATGCGATTGCCAAGGCGCTGACGCAAGAGCTTCCACCCTTCCCAGTCGTCTTCAGCCAGTCCATCTTCAATAGTGATGATTGGGTACTCGGAAATCCACCTTTCATACAGGTCGACCATCTCGCTTGAGCTCAGCGTTCGTCCTTCTCGCGCCAGCACATATTTGCCGTTTTCATAGAACTCCGAGGAGGCGGGATCCATACCCAGGAAAATATCCACGCCCGCTTTATAGCCAGCCGCGCCTATAGCGTCCACGATAATCTCTAATGCCTCGCGGTTGGAGCTGAGTGACGGAGCGAAACCACCTTCGTCGCCGACGTTGGTGTTGAGCTTTTTCCCGTGAAGCACTTTTTTCAGGCCCTGATACACTTCGGCGCCCATGCGCAGCGCCTCACGAAACGTTGGCGCGCCTACCGGGAGAATCATGTACTCCTGCATATCGGTCGAGTTATCGGCGTGTTTGCCGCCATTCAAAATATTCATCATAGGCACTGGCAGCGTGCGAGCGGAAACGCCGCCTAGATAGCGGTAAAGTGGCTCTTGCAGCGCATTGGCCGCGGCCTTTGCTACCGCCAGGGAGACACCAAGGATCGCGTTTGCTCCAAGGTTTCCCTTGTTGGGTGTGCCGTCTAAGCCGATCATCACTTCATCCAGCGTAATCTGGTCAGTGGCTTCAAGCCCGATGATTGCGTCACTGATGGTATCGTTCACGTTGCGCACGGCGTTGAGCACGCCTTTGCCACCATAGCGACTCTTATCACCATCACGCAACTCTACCGCTTCGTGGGCTCCTGTTGATGCGCCAGAGGGCACAGCAGCTACGCCGCGTTCTCCCCCAATCAATAGTACTTCAACTTCTATAGTGGGGTTACCGCGCGAATCCAGGATCTCGCGGGCGATTATGTCTTCAATCGTGGTTGTGCCGGTCAAGGTATTTGGCATAAAAATAGTTCCTCCATTTCAAATACTCTCGGAACTATTGTATCTCTTATGCAGGCAATCGAGCAAGGTTCAGGACTTTTCAATCAGGGCGATTGAAAAGTCCTCTTTTGCCGCCTGCGGCGGCACTAGAAAAAGAAGTGTGAGGGCAGGTCTGCCCTCACACTTCTTTATTTGGGGTTGCTCAGGCCTGGACTTTTGATAGTGCGTAGGCCAGTTTATCCGTATGTTCAGGCAAACCTACCGTCACACGCACAAAGTCGCGCAGGTATGGATGGTGAAAATAGCGTAACAAGATGCCATGTGATTCGACAACTGAACGAACTTGACGAATGTCTACCTCATCGCTTGAGATACGAGCCAGGATATAATTTCCCTGTGATGGAATTGGTTCCAGGTATGCCTGACTTGCAAGCACGTTAAAGACACGATCACGTTCTCTCACGATCTTGCGCACATTTCCGAGGACATACTCCAGGTCGTTGAGCGTTGCGATGGCAGCTATATGGCCCGCGACATTGACCTCGAAAGGACATTGCGCGCGCCGCATATATTCACCAATCCATTCAGGGAACAAACCATAGCCAATACGCAGGCCCGCTAACCCTGCCCATTTACTGAATGTCCGCAGGACAACGAGATTACGATAGTGCGGGACTAGATGAGCAAGTCCCCGAGGTTGATCAGAAAACTCAACATACGCCTCATCCACTACCACAATACGCCCTGTTTCAAGGAGAGCCAGTACGTCATCTTCAGCAACAGGATTACCAGTAGGATTATTCGGAGAGCATAAAACAATCATTTTTGTTTCAGGGGTCAGAGCTTCGAGGATCCCTTCGACGTCAATTTCATAGTCAGCAGAACGTGGCACTTCTAAGACATAGGCGCCGCAGAGTGTCGTGATAGAGGTATAGAGAGAGAAGGTAGGGGGACAACAAATGATAGTATCGCCTACAGCAAGAAAGATATGCCAGAGGAGGCTAATCACCTCCATGCTTCCATGACCCAAAACAATATAGCGTTCGTCGAGTGCTGTATAAGCTGAAAGCGCCCGGCGTAAAGCAGTTGCATTCGTATCGGGGTAATTATTGTACCATTTATGATCGCTTAATGCGCTAAGTACGGACGGTGAAGGACCGTATGGACTTTCATTGCTATTTAATTTAATCAAACAATCAACAGCTATCCCTGTGCGAGCGCTGAAAGCTTCAAGCGATTCGCCAGGGACATATTCGGCCATGCGGTCCAGTTCCGGGCGTACATGAACATTGCGCGGAATATACGTGTTCATGAAGCGTCCTATTTATCGGTGTCGGCATCTACGTAGATCGGGGCTGGCCGACGAATTAGTGAATTACGCTGGGAAGTATTCCCAGAGCCAGTTCCTTTGTGGTGCAGCAATCCCCCACTGCCTGAAAGCTTCACCTTCTGAGGTGATTGTACGGCGGGTTGGACATTAGGGGTCTCAGGCAAGCGCTCTGATGAAGATTGCATCATGTCTAAGCCACGACGCAGGGTCATCATATCTCGCATGAAGCAGGCTACCGCGGAGGCGGCAGAGCCTTTTTCCTTGGAGTTCTCAAAACGCCTGGAGGTTGCCTCACCCGCGTCCTGTGCTGCTTGCGCCATAGGATCCGAAGTTTTGGCAGCGTAGGCATCCTGGAAAATATCATCCCAACCGGACCACCTGCCGCGCAAAGGCTTCCATCCAAGCTGGCTGTCACTGACAGTACGCCATTTCTCTTCTGTGTATTGTATCCAGTCATCCAGGAGCCGCGAATAAGCTGCGAGCTGTTGGCGGAGACGCTCTTCTTCATCTGAAGAACGCTGTGGGAAAGCTTGCGGAAGCCCACCAGTGGTTTGCTGACCGGCAAAGTTATTGCCACCAGTTTGCGGGAAACCCATCATTGGCTGATTACCATTATAGCCAGCGAAGCCGGGGTACGCGGCAGATCCCGGCTCAGGATACATTCCTGACGTGGCTCCTGGGAACATTCCCGAACCGGCCAATGCCGCGAAATCCGGCGCTACCTGCCCACCGGGCATCCCCAACATGGGTATTACTGTACCTGCCGGTAGCTCACCCAGTACATGGATACCGCTGGCGCCCAGCATTGAACTCATTACAGTGGTACCATCAGGCAACATCATACTCTCGGAATAATTGGGCATACCACCAATCACAATTTCTTCGTGACCCACAGCATCGAGGATGCGCCATGCCAGGCGGGGATGTTTGATGGCCCACCAGACTCGCCGTGCGATAAATGTACTGGCAAAGGTGAAATTCACAACCAACCACACTACCCCTCGCACGGCCAGCCAGTTCACCAGCCCTATGATAATGATCCAATACCAGGTATCGTTGGGTTGTCCCGCCTCTTCAATAAATGTTAGAACGACAGCTACGGTCAGGCTCGGGTCACGTAATGGATTGATAAAGTCCACAATGCGCCAAAACCATCTTCGGTCTATCTTCGCTTTCAATACGAACTCCTCTCGACCCCGCCGCTGGTCCGACAGGACAGTAACATCACAGGTTCTTGAAGGGAAATTCTAGCATGAGCCCTGTACATGTGCAAGTTTTGCAAACTTTCCGGTAATAATGGGTTACGTCGCTCCATAGCGTTTCTACTCAATTACCTAAAACGTATTGTACCAGACTGTCTATGGAGAGACGGTACTTTGGTACCTTTTGGAAATCGATGGGGGATGCTAAGGCATGGTTCAAATGAACTTGACAGTTCCTACTCAACAGAAAGGTCCAGCCCTGTCATGCTGAGCGCAGCGAAGCATCTCGCTGCCGATCGCGACAGACCCTTCGCTTCGCTCAGGGTGACATGATGGGACTGTTCAAACTGTCAAGCACAATTCAGTCGAATTGAACCTTGCCTAACGACATTAAATATACAGCCTCTGCGCCTCTAGCAGTTCGGCGATGCCCTGTTCCGCCAGGTCAATAATGCTATTCATTGTTGCGCGGCTAAACACGCCGCCTTCGCCAGTGCCTTGTACTTCAATAAACTCGCGCTCGGCGGTCATTACTACATTAAAATCCACCTCGGCCCGCGAATCTTCTGCGTAACACAGATCCAGTAAAATTTCGCCATCGACTACCCCGGCGCTGGTAGCTGCAACTGCCGTGCGTATTGGATGTACTGTCAGCAAACCGCGCTGCAGCAGCAACGTACAGGCCTTGTAGAGAGCTACATAAGCGCCGGTAATTGAGGCGGTGCGCGTTCCTCCATCGGCTTGCAAGACATCGCAGTCAAGGGTAATCGTGCGTTCACCCAGCGCCTGCATATCTACAACGGCACGAAGAGACCGGCCAATCAAGCGCTGGATTTCCTGTGTGCGCCCGCTTATCTTGCCGCCGCGCTCGCGAGTAGTGCGTGTATTGGTTGCGCGTGGCAACATATTATACTCGGCGGTAACCCAGCCCTGTCCCTTCCCTTCTAAAAAAGGGGGAACCTTCTCTTCTACGCTGGCGGCACAGAGAACTCGTGTTTTGCCGGTTTCTATCAATACTGATCCTTCGGCATAATCCAGGAAATCGACGGTGAAGCGCAGCGGTCGCAACTGATTTGGGGAGCGTCCATCAATCCGTGACATACAATGATCCTCTTTATAATTTTTTTCTCATGATATTGTACAACAGAGAATGCTTGAGTCTGAAGAACCTGAAGAAACGTGTAATATATAGAGATAATAGAGCACCAAACATTGGAGCCGACCAGGGCCCAACATTGAGAAACACCGAAATTGGTACTAATTTGTGATATGTTAATTATCCACAATTTCCAAATTGCCCACAAGATATGTTATGATACTACAGGGTTTTTGTGTATCAACATGCGCGTTTGAATATTTTCTTGCACCAGACCATAGCAGTTTTAGTTTGAAGGTCTGCGATGAAAAGGCTGGAATGTACGTCATACCGGCTTTAGACAAGAGCAGTACGCGCCTGTCAAGAAAGGATGAACCCGTGCAACCCATGCATACGCAGATAAAGTTACAACCGTCACCTACACATGCTCAACCAGAGCAGATACATGCCCACCGTCTTATTATTGCTTCAAATCGGGGCCCTGTCGAGTACTATTTGAGCCAGAGCAAAACCTTGAAATACCGGCGCGGCGCTGGAGGCATGGTTACCGCGTTGATAGATGCGGGAAACCGTATGGAGGTAACCTGGGTAGCAACAGCTATGACCGAGGGTGATCGCATGGCATTGAAGGAGGCGCAGCAGCAAAATGATGGGTTAATCATTTCGCCATTGCGCGGCCAAAAGATGCAGCTTCGCTATGTTGCTATCCCAAAATCAGCGTACCGCAAACATTATGAAGGGTTCAGCAACCAGATCCTCTGGTTTTTACAGCACTACCTCTACAATCCTTCTGATTCTTCCGCCGTTGCTCGTAGAATTCAAGATGCCTGGATCAACGGTTACTGTGTCGCTAACCAGGCCATTGCCGACGCCGTAATTGCAGAAATTGCGCGTGAAGACACGCCTGCCGTTGTCATGCTGCATGATTACCACCTCTACCTGGCGCCCGCGATGATTCGCAAGCAACACCCGTCAATTGTCATGCAGCAGTTCATCCACATCCCCTGGCCGGATATCCGCTGCTGGCATTTCTTACCCAGCAACATTACACATGCAATTTATAGCGGGCTGGTGGGCAACGATATTGTTGGCTTCCAGACAGAACGCGACGCTCGCAACTTTTTAGAAGGTGCTCGTACGCTGCTCGAAGGCGCTGTTGTCGATTTCGAGGAGGGAGCGGTCTGGTGGCAGGGACGACGGACACAGGCACGCGCCTACCCCATCTCCA
>JBGQJX010000241.1:0-6358 GCA_041499255.1 Ktedonobacteraceae bacterium
CCAGTATTGGAACGTTGGCATGATCGGACTAGACGTCAAAGCCATCCGAACCCAACCTGCCTCCATCGCGACCAAACACCTGCGTAACAGCCTGCACAGTTTTCTGCGCCTGGTAGAGGTAGTGCGCTCCGTGAACCAGGATGCTGTCAACGCTTTGATAACAGCACGCGACTATGAAGAACTTGACTGGCTCATACTCAACACCCTGATGGGACGCTAGCAAACAACTCTCATATATTGAGCCGAAATCCTCATCCCAGCCGTTTTCTTTTTAGGAAACAAGAATGGTTCAAATGAAGCTGACAAAGTTGAAGCGTAGGTATACGCTTTCTCTGGCTTGTTTCAAAAATGTCAATGAAGTGAATGTATGAACATACAGTTGGTACTCCAACTCAACAGTTCAGAAAGGAAACCAACCCTATGCCAAGAGTAGTTCATTTTGAAATTCACGCAGATGACCCACAGCGAGCTGCAAACTTTTATCAGAGCGTGTTCGGCTGGCATATCCAAAAATGGGATGGGCCAGCAGATTACTGGCTGGTGACCACCGGACAGGCTCCTGAACCTGGCATCGACGGCGCAATTGTGAAGCGCATGGGGCCGATCAATGGGGATGCAGTTATCGCCTATGTCTGCACAGTAGACGTGCCTTCAGTGGATGATGCCATTGCGAAAATTACTTCCCATGGCGGTACAATTGTATTGCCAAAAATGCCCGTGCCGGGAGTCGGTTGGCTTGTTTACGCCAAAGATACCGAAGGCAATATCTTTGGCTCTCTGCAAAGCGACCACAACGCAGCTTAATACCCGTTTTTCAGTAGCACAGAAAGGGGTTCTCAGGTCTATTTTCCTGAGAACCCCTTCATGCGATCACCTTGACCTCTTAACCCTCCAGTTTATCCAGGATATAGTCAACAAATCCTCTGATGTGCTCCTCCAACGGCACGTAGATTCCCCCATGGATAAAAGCCCGGGAGGCCACGCTTTTCTGCACCATTTCGCACACTTCCCAATCCTGCTTGTTGACAAGATGAATTACCTCAACGACATCCATCGGATCGAAGTCTGGGCGTGCCACCTCCTTGGCATCGAATAGCCAGTCGCAGGTCACACGAGTAAGTTCAGGCCCAATAGCCTGGAAAGAATCGATAACCACGTGATCGCCCAGTAGATTCAGGAAAATGTTGGGCAACATTAAGATTCCATAGTAGCGACGATGGTCCTCGGGCAGCAAACCGGGCAACGGTGGCCGGCTGGCTTTGCCTGTGATGGTAAACGCCTCGACAGTATCCGCTAATTCTGTCCCCTCACCTTCAAAATCAAGCTCTGATGCACGAAAGGCGGGAAGAAGATCACAGAGCTCGGGATGCATTGGGCCACAGTGATAGCATTCCAGCGTATTCTCCACCACCAGTTTCCAGTTCGCATGGACGTCATAACTGATGGATTTGCCTACCTTGAGCTTTCCGATGCTATAGCGTTCGAATGGCGCGGTGCTGCCGAAGGGCCAGACTGCCGGATCGTTGATCTGGTTTTCCAGGGATGGGAGTTCGCCAGCTTCCGAGAGATTGAGCCAGATAAGACCCTCCCAAACCTGCGAAGCCACGGGCAGAAGGCCAAAGACGGTCCGATCAAACTCTAGTTCCTGCAACACGTTTGGCGCTCCGATAAGCCGTCCATCAAGCCCATATGTCCAGGCGTGATAGCGGCACTGGATCGAGCCTTTCAGTTGTCCCGACTCATGGTTGCACAGCCGCGCCCCCCGGTGACGACAGACGTTGAGGAATGCATTCAGCTCGCCATCCTTTTTACGCACGACTATGATACTCTCTCCGCCAACGTTGACCACATTGTAATCGCCCGGTCCTGGGATTGCATCGGCGCGGCCAACATACACCCACATCTTGCTAAATATCTTGCGCTGCTCTTGTGCAAAGATGGCAGGATCATAGTAATAGCGGCCAGGAAATGTCGATGCAAACGGAGTCTTAGAATGGACTGATATGCTCATGCACGTACCTCGGTAATGTAGAGACACAATGATAACCTTAACCCATCAGTTCTCTTCCAAGTATACCTGAGAGATTGCATGATACACAAGATCACCTGGAGTTACAGCAAAGCAGAAATTGCTGTTATAATATCAAAATGAGGTCTTTCTCTCTTGAGGCAGCGACGCGGAGAACAACATGCACCCCACTCATCGCTATCTTCACTTGTTTTCCCTGGTGGGAATCTGCTTGATATTCTTGTTCACGGCCTGTAATACTAATCCAGCGCCAGTCACGAAAAGCGCCACTCCCACAGCAGGTATCAACTTGCCAGCCCCCAGAGCTATCATACCTGTAATTGCCGCGGAGACTATGACCATGCCGCCAACTCAGACCGATTGCCCACTTGCCGGAACTGCCAGGGCCATAATCACCGCCCCATTGGCCCTTGGCCAGCACCAGAACATCATCTACACCCTCAACCAGGGCAGTTATGATACTCCTTCCCAGGGAAAACTGATCCGTTATGACACGCAAACGGGCCGAAAAACTGAACTCCTCACCGCAGCTCATGCGCACATCTATGAGGCGCAAGTTTCCGCTGATGGACAGTGGATTCTTTTCATTACTACGACAGGCTCCAACAACAGACAAACAAAACTTCAACTGCTGCGCATGGACGGCCAGGGCTTGCAAACACTCTCCTGCGCGCCCGGTTACACCATCCAACAAATGCAATGGTCACCAGATCAGCATTATCTGGTGTATTACAACGTCATAAACAAACAAGGAATCGTCAATTTGCTGGATTTGCTCACAGGAAGAATACAAACAGAGCTAACCACGCCTCCAGAGGTTGGCGTTCTCCTGCGCACCTGGTTCGACGCCACCCACATCTACATCAGTGATCATGCAACAGACACCGTCTACACACACCTTTACCTGCTGGACATCAAGAAAGGACCACAACAACATTTGACCGACCTCCTCACAGTTCTCTTCCAGGAGTACGGCGACTTCGACCGTAGCGATGATGGCTCTTCTCTCATTACCACTGATGGAAACTGCCGCGATGGTGTCTGTACTGGCCCAAGCCACATAACCATCCAGTCTATTAAAGGCGGTACGCCGCGCACTATCTATCGCAGCAATGACTATGACGCCATAGGGCTGCGCACTATTGATCACAATACCATTCTTTTTATCATAGACAATTCAGCGGGCGCCTCAGATACCAGCCATAATGGCCTGTGGGAAATACATGCTGATGGTACCAGTCTCAAACGCCTGATTACCACCAATCCTGAACAGTACAGTTACTGGAATTACCGGTCCCAGGAACCATGGTCGAACATCTCGCGCGATAACAGTCTGTACGTCTTACAGGTCAATCAGTTCGTGGGACTCGTCGAAAAACACACACTCTACGTCGGCTCACTTCTTGACGGCACGGCAAAGGTCTTTGCAACAATCGCCGATGGATCACAACTGGGTATGGTCGGCTGGACAATCATATAATATCTCTACGACATGATGGCTAGCAGCCAGCCTTATGGAAATGCTTCGATCGGCAAATAGTGCTTCCTCAACAGGCCCCAGCGGGCGTCTGGGCTTTTATTAACTGTGACAATATCGTGTGAAAAAACCATACCGGGGTGATGACATTGTGATGCAAATGAATTATAAATGAAACATGAAGTCGATACGCTTAATAAGCGCTTTGATGAAAGCAGCAACTTTCGAGGTTCTCTTTCTGAAGATGTTGCTTGACTCTACATTTAGAGAGGCCAGGATGGAGTGGGAAGTCTTCTCGATCAGTCCGGCGTAGTTTGAATACTGGCTGTGCATTCAGAGCAATGCATCATTCCATGCCTGAAAAGGTGTTTCCCTCATGAAAGGAGGTTAGCTTTATGCTTAAGCAAACACCATCCTCTACCGCGTCTACCGCGTCCGCGCCACCTGTAAAGGGGAAACCTGGGAAGGCTGATCGGCGCTGGCGCAGATTTGTGGCAGTGTTACTCGCTCTCGCAACTGTGCTAACCATGAGCTATGCGGCTGTCGGGATCTACATCGCTACGCAAGTTGAGGTTATGCCCCGTATGCCATTAACGACCACACCTGCCTCATTCGGGTTGCAGTACAAGGATGTGACCTTTCCCAGCCGGGGAGATGGTCTGCAACTGAAGGGCTGGTTCATCCCAGGTGTTTTGCCAAATGGTCATCTAACGTCGCAACGCACCATTATTGTGCTCCATGGTAATGTCGCCAACCGGGCTGATTCTGGTCCTGGCATCCTCAGGTTCAGCAGTGACCTGGCTCATCGTGGATTTGCTATCCTGGCCTTTGATTTCCGCGGCGCAGGTGAGTCGGCAGATGCCCCTAGATCATTGAGCTACCTTGAACAGTACGATGCCCTTGGGGCCGTGGACTTCTTGCGCTCTGGAACGCTCCCCTATCCTGAACTTGGTCGGCCACATGCTATTGCAGGATGGGGCCTTTCTCTGGGTGGCGCGACACTGATTCGGGCAGCCTCACAAGAACCGGCTATTCAAGCGATCGTTTCCGACTGTGCCTTTGCGGATGCCCTTCCGATTCTAGAACGCGAGATCCCCAAGGGAGGTCATCTTCCTGCAGCGTTTACTCCAGGAGGACTGGTTGCATACCAGGCGCTCTATGGGGTTAACTTCTACGATGATCGCCCTGTAGATGTGATAGCCAGCATCGCACCCCGCCCCATTCTCTTGATTCACGGGACCCTGGATGATTACACTGTACCATCGAATATGGCTACCCTGGCTGTTGCGGCTCGTAGTGCGCCCAATGCCAACGTTCAGACCTGGTTGGTCCCAGGCGCTAAGCACGCTGGATCTTATAACGTAGAGGGAAAAGTGTACGTCGACCGCCTCGTAGCCTTCTATACAGCGGCACTTGGGCCAGATACCAGCGGTTCGTAGATAGGTACGGAGGAGAAAGCCATGTCTACACATTCCATTAATGAAACCAGTGTGCCGGCGCAAGAGCCTTCTTCTCAGTTGAGAGGAAGCGTAAAACGCGGCGTCTGGACAGGGTTGATCCCATTGGCGCTTCTCGCGGTCTTTGTCGCAATCGCTCTCGTCACCACCGCGATCGCTCGCCAACTCGTCGCTGATTCGGGTTTTGCCGTACAGGGACAGGTCGCGTTGATCAACCTGGCCGCCGGATTGATCCTTGCCATCGCAGTTTTTGCAGTAGCTGTATGGCGCGTATTGCGGCGAGTAGCGTTATGGCAACAGATCGGGGAGAGCGTACAGGCGAAAGCTACATTGTGGACACTCACTGCTACAGCCCTGATTATCGTAGTTCCGGTCCTGCTAGCAGTTCTTCTGCCCCAGAGCCCTGCCCCATGATTTGATCTTACTGTGAATTCCACGAAGTTGTATGCAGCGCAGAACAAAGATCACTAGCGCCTCATACAACTTCGCTGTATGCTCGCTCAAGCGCCACCACCATTCACACCCAACGATGGCACACCAAAATACAACTTCCCCAGCGCAGTATTCTGATTCGTAATCCGTACCAGCACCCGTCCCGTTTGATCGATATATGCACCCGGGGTCGTCGTCCCAAAGCTATCTCGCCCCAGCGCTGTCGTATCCCAGGCGCCACTCTGCCAGTTAAACAGGCTAGCTTGCAGGTGATGGATATTTGTTGACGGCCCTCCAGCACTGGCAAGCAAGTCTGGCACCGTCACATTCAGAGCATTCACCTGTCCAACACTGGAAACAGGCAGTGTAAATGCAAAGGACAAACTACCTGTGGTCAGTATATAGACTCCTGGTAGGATGGCCGCAGCGTCGAAGCCCTGGATATCTTCCAGGTGCCCCGCAATCAAGCCGGGAGGAATAGTCGCACCGCCAGAAACGTCAAGGCTGAGCGGCATTTGCATAAAGTTTTCATGCTGACCAGTAGGAGTGCCACCATTCATTGTCGCTTCCTCCACGTCTCCTATGGGCTGATCCGCCCAGGCGATCAAAGTGGCAGGCGCGCCCGTTACCAACAAAGGATCAGTGGCACCACTCAATACTGGAAGCGGCACTTTCCCTCCGGTGAGATAGATTGTGCCTCTGCTTGCTATTGAATGCGCGCTGCATGATCCACCACAGAATGCACTGAAGGATCCCGCGCCCTCGAGCGCCGACAATAATGCCACGTGACGCTGGAAAGCACTTCCGGGCTTATCGTTCTGCAAGTAGGGGAAATAGGGCGCTTTCAGGCCGCCACTCTCGGCAATCTGATCGGCCAGAGACATACCACGCGGCCCGGTTGCTGCATTCAAAGGTAGATCGACCTGTAGCGTCTCCCCTGCCGCAAGATTACCAAGGCGCACA
>JBGQJX010000242.1:0-6338 GCA_041499255.1 Ktedonobacteraceae bacterium
ATTCGTCCGAATGGTGCTTGACCGTTTGAACCGTCACCTCCTGTCACCCTGAGCCGCAGCGAAGGGTCTCTCTCCTTGGCCCTCGAGATGCTTCGCTGAGTTTACACTGAGCGTAGCGAATGTGCTCAGCATGACAGGGCTGGACCTTGCTGTTGAGTAGGAACTGTCAAGTTCATTTGAACCTTGCCTTAATGAAACAATAAGTTTAGTGACAAGTAGAATGGCGGCGTTTTTGAGCGATAAGATATCCCACCAGGGAGAAGAGAACGCGGGGAAAGAGCAGGTGGCGGAGCCTGTACAGCCCGGCTATCTCGGTATAGCCCCACCGCCTGGTCGCTTGCCAGAAAAGACAGCGCGCACCTGGGTTGATCGTCCCGAGCAGTTGCTGCAGGCCGTCGCAGTACTCAAGCTGGCGCCGGTGGTGGCTGTTGATGCAGAGTTTACGCAGGTGCGGTCACATATGCAGGGAGATACGCAAACCTCTTCTCATCGTCTCGCGCTCTTGCAGCTTGCCATCGATCGTTACTGCTATGTCGTAGATGCCCTGCGCTTGAATGATCTCTCGCCGCTGGCGGAGGTGATTGCCAATTCCGACATCATTGTGCTCCTGCATGGCGCGGGAGCCGATATGCGTGTCATGGCGGATAGAGGCCTCGCGGTAGCACATTATGTTGACCTGGAAGCGGCGAGCCGTTCAATCTTTGGCCAGCATGAATCGTCGCTCGCGGCTATGTTGCGGCGCGCCTTCAATGTTCGCCTGGATAAAAGCCTGCAGCGCACGGATTGGACGCGTCGTCCTTTACCGCCTGCGATGGTCGCTTATGCTGCGCGAGACGCGGAAATGACCCTGGCGCTGTACTCCTGGCTGAAGGAATACTACGTTTGGGCGTTGAAGCTGCACGAGTACACGAATGATGTAGAGCCAGTGGCCGCCTGGATTGAACCTTTCCTGCAAGGTATGTCGAACGTGTCAGCCGAAGCCGCCTTAGCGGACGCGAAGACGAGGGGGGTGATCCTGGATGATAGCCAGGTAGCTGACGACTGCCGTGCCGCGCTGGCGTCATTGGCGCATCCGATGCACCGCAGCCGCCTGGTGCGTCTCATTGCCGACCTGTCCCTGACCCAACTTGCGCAAGATATCGAACCTCTCCTGCAAGCTCCTGCCGCCGATGAGCGCGCCGCCGGTGTGAGGGCGCTGGGACGGCTCGGGGTGCAGGAAGCCGGGGCGCTCATTCAGCCGTTGCTGCACGACCCCGTGCAAGATGTGCGGAAGGCGGCGCAAACGGCGCTGCGAAATCTCAGTGGCAAAGAGACGCGCGCGCCGGCGCCTCCCTCCAAAATCGTCGATGGCGCACGTCGCTGGACGGTGGGCGAGTCAAGCGACTCCGATGATGACAACGATTGGAAAGCTCGCTTGCGCGCCATGATGGGTGATAACGATTAGTGGCTCACCCTGCGAGGCAGGCGGGTACCAATCCAAACCAGCAATAAAAAGCCCGCGAATGTACCCACAAATTTCAGCCGGTTCACCCAAAGTTCTTCCAGAAGAGGATCGCCTTCGCCCAATCCCAAACTATGTACCAGCGAATGGAGTAGTGTCTGGTGGGCAGAAGTTGGGTAGAGTGTCACTGGTTCACCCGGTTGTTCAAAGGCGGTGGTATCTTGAAGATACTCAACTATGTTGCTAGAGGCGGGTTGGGTTGTGCGCAGGATTTCCGACAGTGAAGTAAAAAACTGCTGGAGCAGGTGCTTCGCCGCTCCTTTTACCAGTGCCGGGCGCTGCAATGAGCGGGTTTTAGCGGCATTGAGCGTTCCTTTATAAGCAACAACGGTGTTTTCCCCTCGCCCACTCAGGTGGACGATTCCTTCGCCTTTGTAGGAGGTTTGTGTTCCTTCACCCTGGTAGGCGAGCGTGTAGGAGTAAGGGTATTGCTGTTCGGTGATGGTGATTGTCCCGCTGAATGAACCCAGGGGTGGCTCCTGGTCGATGCATACGGTTATGCTTATGCTCTGCTCGTCGAGCTTTTCAAGGCGTTCTACGCCAGGTATTGCTTGCCGCAGAATTTGCTCATCTAGCAAACACTGCCATACAGCTTCTGGCGGAGCTTGCAGGGTGTAGGTTCCTTCGATAATCATGTATGAGTCCTTTGCTTTTTTTATGAAGTTGAATAATTGGTTTCATTATAGGGGAGGTGGGCGGAAGTGGCAATATCTTTGGCTGACGAAAATCATTCGCGCTACCCAGGATGCGGCTTCCAAATTGCCAAACACAATACCCATTCGTATTACGGATAATGATTTAAACTAATGGTAATAAATCATGTATTTATCTCTCGTTACTACGAGCAGACTGCTTCGTCAACTGGTATGTAACCATTTGCGTTTATTTGATAAACAATCGTTTTGTAGAGGAATGAGATGAACGAGTACCCACCACCATTTAACCAGCCGCCGCAAGAGCCACGACAGCCATTTAATCAACCGTCCCAGCCACAACAGCCGCAGCAGCCATTTCCGCCGCAACAGGAATTTCCATCACAGCCGGGAGTGCCGCCATATCCCCAATATCCCAACTACCAGCCGCAGCCAAGACAATATCCATACCCACAACCGCAACCAGGGCAATATTCCCATCATCAGCCACCGCAGCAGAGTGGGCCGATGATGCCGCCGCCCAATCCCCAGCTTCAGACACCTTTCCCTGGCGCAGGGCAGCCGAAAAAGAAACACGGCCCTGGGTTCTGGATACTCATTGCCTTTGGCATTATCATCGTGTTTTCGATGTGTATCGGCATCTCCCAATCCGCCAATCAGTCGGGGTCTGTAAGCAACACTTCGACAAGCGCGACGGACACCGTGGCACCAACCGACACGCCGACCGATACTCCAGTTCCAACCGCTACTCCAGTTCCAACTCTATCACCAGCTCAATTAGAGAAAGCGTACAAGGCTACTACAATGTCTATAACCGTTGATAACTTGGATAAAGACGGAAATATTGACAAGGGCAAGGACGTGCATTTTACCTGCAAAATACTTAAGTTCGTCAAAGATGACAGCGGCAATACCGCGGGAGCGAATGTCGAGGCTCCAGACTCTTATTCTACCTCTATTATCCAAATCGCATTTACTTCTGGCACAGATGTAACCAAATTGAATGAAGGAGACATTTTAGAGGTGTGGGGTACAGACGGAGGAGTCTTCAGCGGACAAAATGCTTTTGGCGGGACTGTACAGGAAGTAGGAATAGCGGCACAATATATGACTGATAAAACCACAAACTATCAAACATCTTAGAAATAGAAGCCATAGAGCGTCAGGCAATCGCATTTTGGATGAAACTTAGGTAATTAAGCCTATCCATTACATCCTTCCACGTCATTAACAAAACTTGGACAGGTAAGTAGTATAGCCTACCGCGAGAAAAACGCTACAAGCAAAATGGGCCATTCCGACCCTCAATAACACTCAAGCAGCCCAGAAAGCCAGTGTAGAGCAATCAAAACCCAGGTTGCAGGAAATACTGGTATATGCTACACTAAGTGCCGAAATAATGCGTGATGAGGAAGACGGTATTTTTTCCGTTCCCTCTTATGAGGAGCTTCTTAATAATGAAAGTAATTCTATTACAAGATGTAGAAAACCTGGGGCAGGCTGGGGATTTAAAGGATGTGTCGAATGGCTATGCCCGCAATTATCTGTTGCCGCGCCAACTCGCGGCAGGGGCAACTCCATCACTGATCGCAAACCGCCAGCAGCGTATAGCCGCGGAACAGCGTAAACTTGAGAAACAGGCTGAACTGAATAAACAGCAGGCAGAGCGTTTGAGCCAGGTTTCACTCACGTTCAAGGCTCGTGTTGGTACCCAGGGTCGCCTCTATGGCTCAATTACCAGCCAGGATATTGCTACTGGCCTGCGCGATGCCGAGGGTATCGTGATTGATCGTCGCTTAATTGATCTCCCTGATCCTATTCGTACCACCGGCACTTTTACCGTTTCGGTCAAGTTGGCACAGAAATTGCAGCCGAAAATCACTGTCAACGTTGTTGGCGAATCTGTAAGCGCGGCTGCGGAGTAAATGTTGACTGTAAGCAAATATGGCGAAAGGGCGTAGCGAGATACTGTTGCACGCTACGCCCTTTCGTTATGTATTGTTTGCCTATTTTTTCATCCTTCCTGGCAATCTGACTATGGTGTTTAACTTATTCGTCTGGAGAGCGGAGAATCCAGTGAGGGCCGATAATGGGGTTTAACAAAATCATCCGAATTATAGATACATGCGCGCAGGGCCGATAAATCGGCGGTGGGCGCGATAAATCGGCCCCTACGGCCAGTTTATACATCCCAGGTGAATTCGGGGGGGCCGATTATGCAGATTAACAAATTAATCCGGCCATTTCGAGCGAATTCGTGTCCGCATTTAATAGTTAATGTGCATTATCGGCCCCGACGGTTGGCCAGATTATTTTGTTAAAAGCCATGATCGAGGTTTCTAGTTGCTCGTAATCTGCTGATGGCACGGGGGATCTGCGCCAACAAATCTGAGGCCAACAAACCCGTGTCGCCGATGTCGGCGCTGACCAGTTCGGAAGCTGCCATGTGCAGGTAGACGGCTGCGCTGGCGGCATCGAAGGGGGGTACGTGTTGAGCCAGCAGGCCCGCTATTATTCCTGCCAGCACATCTCCGGTGCCGGCACTGGCCAGCGCGGGATTGGCATGCCAGTTGATGCGCGTGCGACCGTCCGGATCAACGATAATCGTGCAGGCGCCTTTGAGCACCAGCGTTACCTGCCACTCTTTGGCCTTGCGACGCGCCAGTTCCAGGCGATCAATCTCCCCTCCCGAGACTTTCAGGCCGTGGCAGAGGCGCCCCATCTCGCCGGGGTGTGGGGTGATCACCGTGCCTTTGGGCAGCAGCGTCCACCAGAGTTCCAGGGCTGACAGGTTATTCAGGCCGTCCGCGTCGATGACCAGTTGCGGCCGCTTCTCATCTGGCAGCGCGCGCAAAGATTCCAACAGTTCCAGGATCACTTCGCGCGTATAGGGAGATTGTCCCAGGCCGGGACCAATGAGCAGCGCGCTGTATCCTTCCAGTTTATTCATGATACTGGATGCTCGCTCATAACTTCCCGCGGCCTCTTCAGGCAGTAATGAAAATGTGCCTTCATGAAATGTACTGGCATAGATGGGGAGCATGTGCTCCGTCACGGCCAGCGTCACCAGTCCTGCGCCGCTGCGTCCCGCGGCGTTTCCCGCGAGGAAGGCCGAGCCGGGATAGGGCGGGGAGCCACAATACAGCATTGCTTTGCCAAAAGTTCCTTTATTGCTGTTCAGTGGCCGTGGAGGCAAAAGTGTGTGTATGAGTTCTGCTGTCAACATCTCGGTCTGAAGATTGCTTTCCAACGCGGCTGGAAGGCCGATGTCGCCGACAAAGAGTTCACCCATATAATCTCGTCCGGGGAAAAAGAAGAAGCCCTGTTTGGGACAGGCCAGGGTGATGGTGATGTCTCCCGCGATTGTTCCAGGGTCTACCTCCCCCGTATCGGCATTCATGCCTGTGGGCAGATCCACGGCGATAACGCGCAGCGCAGCGCGGTGCTGGCGCTCCTGGCCAATACGTCTCAGCAGTGAACGCATGCTGTCAGGGAGTGGACGTGAACGTCCCGTTCCTAGCAAGGCATCCAGGACGTAATCGCAGCGCTTGATCATCTCTTCCAGCCTGGCGGGTACATCTCCCGCCGCGATAGGCTCTCCGTGAATCGTCAGTTGCTGTTCTTTCCAGCGATAGCTGGAGACGTGTCCTCCCCATAGTTGCAGGTAGCGGGCCATTACCAGGCCGTCCCCGCCATTGTTGCCGGGGCCGACCAGCACCAAAAACTCGAGTGTATCGATCGAACGATGTTCACTGTCTTTTTCGTCAATGTAGCGCGCCAGTATGGTGGCGGCACTTTTCCCGGCATGCTCCATCAATATTGGGGATGTCAAGCCATACTCTTCTGCGGCTCGTGTTTCTAATAAACGCATTTCGTCAACGCTAACGATGTGCATGTATGTTCTCCTGGTTTAGGCTTAATGCGCAATGTCTCTATCATGATTGTAGTGCACGGAGTGCAATGTGGGAAGGGGGTATAAAGAAAAGGGTCTGGATTGAAGATAGGAACTTGTTCCAGGTTGCCGGGCATGTTACAATGGAACGGTCAACATATTGTATAACACAAAAGAAGAGGTTATGGACAAACAAGTGGAGGCAGGGAATGAGACCCTGGCGGGTATGCAAACGTTTGTAGCACGTTATCCGTTTCCCCTCGATACATTTCAATTAGAGGCCATTACTGAG
>JBGQJX010000243.1:0-6292 GCA_041499255.1 Ktedonobacteraceae bacterium
CCGCCAAAGCCGCCGGTTCTGAAGGGACTGCCGCCGGTGGTATTGGTACCCGTGGGCAGATTCGCGAACACCCCGCCCGTTGCCCCTACAACAACCTGGTCGCCCTGGTTAAGGCCTGAGAGGACTTCCGATAGGGTGCCGTTGGTCAAGCCAGTTGTAATCAGAACCGGAACCAGTTTGCCGTTACGTAGCACCAGCACCACGCGGCGACTGCTCACACTTTGTGTGCTGTTACCGCTCTGTAGTCCTGTAGTGCCCGTCCCCCCTATGGATTGAGTGAGGGCGCTGCGATTGATCACACCGGCTTGCAGCGCGGTGGTCGTAAAGGTGAACGCGCTATTGCTGACAAGTAGCGCGCCGATACGCTGCGCGGTAGTGATATTGGCGGTTGCAGTCATGCCAGGATAGAGGCTCGCATTGCTAATACTGTTCATATTGACCGTCAGGGTAACAGGGTAGCTGACCACACCTGAAACCGTCGTACCAACAATGCTGATGCTCGACACGGTGGCGCTAAAAGTCCGCGAGGGGTAGGCCGTGACACTGAAGCGCGCCGGTTGGTTGATCTGCACATTAGCGATATCGGCTTCGTTGACCGATGCGGTGATAGTGAATCCACTGGTATTGAGCAGCACAATGAGCGACGAGGTAGAGCTACTGCTGCCCGTCGTTTGTCCAACGATGCCGTTGATGGCGGCTACGGTCGCGTTGCCAGGAGCCGTCAGTGTTGCCGCT
The DNA here is from genome assembly GCA_041499255.1 of Ktedonobacteraceae bacterium. Classification (GTDB taxonomy): domain Bacteria; phylum Chloroflexota; class Ktedonobacteria; order Ktedonobacterales; family Ktedonobacteraceae; genus UBA11361. Next base: position 736 of record JBGQJX010000243.1, read on the forward strand.
GCCAGGCTATTCTGCGCCGATTGTAACTGCAATTGGGCGCTCTGCAAGCTGTTGTAATCGGCATCCAATGTTGTTTGCGCGTCGCCGTTGTTGACCGCGGTGTTATAGGTCTCCTGGGCATTGTTAACCGTAAGTTGCGCTTGTGCCACCGCGATCGCCAGGTTGGGCGCGTTCAGTTTGGCCAGCACCTGTCCAGCTTTCACTTGCTGACCAACATGCACATCGATCTCTTTTATCTGCCCCGCGGTGCTGAAATTCATGTCATACTCGGCTTTTGCCAGCAGCGGACCGCTGGCTGAAACCGTCTTGGTCAGGTTGCCGATTGATAGAGGAACAGTTCTATATTGCACCTGCGACGCCCGTGTGCGCTGCATATAGATGAGCACGCCGCCGCCGATCAACGCTAGCAGCAGCACACTGCTCACCACGATCAACCAGGCGCGGCGACGCCTATTTGGAGGTGTAACAAATATACTGTCATCCTCTTCGTCCTGAAAGAGTGGTTGCGAACTGAGCGCATCAACATCTTCATCGTATTGATCCTGCTTTGGAATGCTGATCGTATGAATATCATCACCAGTTATAACATTACCATCTAGATCACTTATGTTCTGATTTGTTTTTAACGTGTCTGACATCGTATACTTCTCCTATTTTATGTGCCTGGTGTCGGTGTCGGAGTTGCTCTCCTGTTGGGGAGACCTTGTAGAATCGACACGCTGCTGGCATTGATCACTCCCTGGCTGTTCGCGCTACCAGTGATCGTGACTGCTTCACCGCTGTGCAGGTCGCTGGCGGTAACAGTCTGCTGTGCGCTGATGCGCGTCGTAGTAGTCAGGTTGACGGTGAAGTCATTGCTGCTTGCGTCCGTTACAGTGAGTGAGTTGGCGTTCACCTGACTGACCGTTCCATTGATGGTCTGGCGGCTCTGTCCAGTAACGGACCCCGGCGTGCCGGAGCCAAAACCTGGTCCACTAAATGCGCCTGGTGTCCCAGTCCCGCGAAAGCGCTGGCCATTGCACAGTCTGAGACCGCTCGTGAATCCTCCCTGGCGTGTCAGAGAGTTGCGGACATTCACCGTCCGCGCGGAGTACGTGTTATCCGTGTTCTGCGTTACTAGGACCGAAACAGGCATGCCGTCCTTTAAGTCCGCTGGCGTCAGTGTCGCCTGGCGAATGAACGTCGTCTTGCTCGTCAACGTCACTTGCACATCTTTCCCTTGCAAATTGGTTACCAGCAGGGTTGTGCCATTGATACTCTGGATAGTGCCGGTAGCTTGTGATAAGCAACTTGTCGCAGTCGCGGTCGCGGTTACTGTGGTCGTGGTTCCAGCAGCCGCGCTGGAACTCCCACAGGCAGCGACAAACATGGTAAATAGTAGGAGTATGGTCCCGGCCAGGACCTGGCTAAATATTCGCTTTACGCGCATAACGCTGGCGCTCCTCTTCATGTAGCATTCTTGAAGCCGCTCGGCAAGGCATCATCATATGGCTGAAATTGTGGGGATGAAAGAAGTAGAGTTTCCTTAAAGTGATACAAGTGATACAAGTGATACCTCTACTCATAGCATTTCCGTCTTTTTATACCGATTGGCGATAGTGTAGCATGGGAGATATAAAGACTCTGTTAAGTCTCTGGGGGGAATGCCAGGAATTTGCAAAAAAAATGTAAGGAAATCCTCAAGCTACAAAGGCAGCACAACTGTAAAGATGCTGCCTTTGTCGGGTTCGCTCTCAACCTGCGCCTGCCCACCATGCTGCTGCGCGATGGCAGCGACTATGGAGAGCCCAAGTCCCGCGCCTCCCTTGTGACGAGCGCGAGAGCAATCGACGCGGTAGAAACGTTCAAATATATGCGCCTGCTTATCAGCATCAATGCCGATGCCTGTGTCTGCGACGGTCACAACCGCTTGCTCTTCTTTCTGATCAAGCGTTACCACAACCTCTCCGCCAGGATGGTTGTAATACATCCCATTTTCGACCAGGTTGCTAAACGCACGGGCGAGCAATGGCCCATTCCCATGCACCGTTACTTCTGCCCTGTCGATGAGTCGCAGCGTGACTTGCCGTGCATCGGCCTGCTGCTTAAGGTCGCAAAGAACTTCCTCCAGCAGGGGAGCCAGGGCCGTTTCACTTCGCGCGAGCGGCTGTTCGCTTTTTGCCAGGATGAGCATGTCAGCTACCAATCGCTCTAGTCGCGTTAGCGCCCGTTCCTGGGTAGCAACCATTGCGCGATAGTCATCCAGCGTGGCGTCTTTGTCTGCCGCAACCACTTCCAGGTTGGTACGTAGTGAAGCTAGGGGAGTGCGCAACTCGTGAGCAACATCGGCAACAAAACGGTTCTGTAGCTCAAAAGTCTGCCCCAGGCGCTCAAGCATGGCATCAAAGGTATCCGCCAGTTCCTTAACCTCATCTTTGGGACCTTCCAGCGCCAGGCGTGTATCAAGAGTGTGAGCGCTAATTTGCCTGGCTGCTGTGCTGACCCGTCGTACCGGGCGCAGAGCAATGCCCGCGAACCAGTACGCTCCTGCCCCTCCCAGCACAGCGACCAGTCCCAGGCCAACCAGTGAAATATTTCTCAGTTCGAAGATAATGGCAAGCTCAAGCGGATTCGCCGTTCTCGCCGGGAGACACACAAATGGTAAGACGGAAAAACAAGCTGGCTGTGTGCGATGCTGAACGGCCACAGAGGAAGGAGTTCTATCCCTGATTATTCTAGGAAAGGAACTGAAGGCTACCGAATTGATGAAAAGCAACAGGCCAAAGCTTAACACCAGCACCAGCCCGCCGGACCAGAGCGCCAGTCGCAATCGCAGTGGTAGTCGCCGCCTTTTCCATAGTCGTAGATGTCGCAAGCGGGGCATGTTCATCAGGTTTCCTCCAGGACTTTAGCCGTACCTAAACGATATCCGTGCCCAATACACGTTTCAATATAGCTCGGCGTTTCCACCATATCTTCCAATTTCCTCCGCAGGGAATTGATATGTACCCGCACAGTATTCGTGAGTGGATTAGCCTGCCTATCCCACACGTGCTCCAACAATGCTTCCTGGCTCACAACTTCTCCCTGGTGGCGCATCAGATACTCCAGGATGCCAAACTCTTTCCCTGTTAGTTCCAGGCGGCGCTTGCCCAGCCACGCAACTCGCGCCAGCGGATCCAGCTTCAAGTCCCTATAGTGTAGCAGAGGTGTTCGCGCTCGCATATCTCGCCGCAGCAGCGCCCGTATGCGAGCAACCAGTTCGCCAAAGTGGAAAGGCTTGACCAGGTAGTCGTCAGCGCCCAGATCAAGGCCGGCCACGCGCTCATCAGGCCCACTGCGAGCAGTGAGCATCAGGATAAGTAATGCCGGGCGGCTAGCTCGAACGCGACGGCACACCTCTAGCCCGTCCATTTCTGGCAAATTGAGGTCCAGGATCAGCAAGTCATATTCATTAGTGATGCCCAACTCCCAACCCTGTAGCCCATCGTAAGCCACATCCACAGCATAGCCCTGCTGGCGCAGCCCTCTGGCCAGCCCCTCCGCCAGGTCAGGCTCATCTTCAATAACTAATAATCTCATGAATCCCTTCACCCCTGCTCATTCAAAACTTTCTCAGTTTATCCTATCATTCCCCCCTTGTTTTTGCCACCCATGTGCATAGGGGCGCAATTATGCACATTGACAAATTAACTGGGACAATCGTAGGGGCCGATTTATCGCGCCCAGCGCCGATTTATCGGCCCTCCGTGCATGTATCGATATCCGGATTATTTTGTTAATTTCCATTATTGCGCCCGCCTGGGGAGACGATGCATGCCACAAAGGAAATGAATTACGCCCCTCCATCTACTTCCCAAAAAACCTCCGTGTAAACGTAGCAATAAAACTGATCTCGATCGCCAATCCTACCACCGCTTCAAAAGCTGCCAATACAGTAATAGGATCATCCACTGAAATCCTCCCGGTGAAGAGGCCCCGGCCATGGAATGAGGTCAAGCTAAAGACAAGTGCGCCAAGCGGTGACAGTCTTGGCCCTACCGTTTGACCAATAAAATAGTAGACGACGGTGAAGCAGGCAATCACCAGGAGATACGCTACGAGGCTGCGCAAAGGCTTATACCCATAACCTGCCAACAAGTCGAGAAAGGTGGAGAAGAGGAAAGCCCCCAGTTTCCCTTGTCGCCATTGCACATCTTTTTGTAGCAACTGCGCGCGATAGGCAAAGCGGGCTGCCTCCTCGTTTAAGCCCTGGTCTTGTAAGGCAACGGCGAGCTGGCGATTCGCGCGCACCGCCTCGCGATACTCGTGAATGCGCATTTCTTTCTCTTTCTCTTTGCCCTCTTCATCTTGTGCTCTTCTCGCCCTGGTTTCATCACCCAACATCTTCACCGGCGCCCAATCTACAACCCCCAGGTTTACGCCTTCCCAATGCACGTCGGCCAGCCGCACAAAGCCTTGCACCTCATCGCCCAGGGACGTGTTGCGCAGATCGGTCTTGCTATCAAAAAAAGCGGCGCGCAGATCGGCTGGCGGCAATTCGTTCATGCTATCCTCATTTTGCCAGGTTCCCTGTTTCCTGGGAAAGAGATATTTGCCCTCTAGATGGGCATTGCGCAGAGATACACCCTCTAAATGAGCCTTGCGCAGGGAAGCCCCTTCCAGGTGGGCCTTGTAGAGATCGGCTCTCGACAGATAGGCCATATAGAGTTCCGCCCCCTCCAGGTGGGCCCAGCTCAATATCGCCCCTTCCAGGTGTATCGCCGCCATCTCACGCCGCTCCGGCGTCCTATCTCGCTCCTCCCAACTGAGCCCGCCCAGCATGTGTGCCAGTGGCAAATGGCCCAGGTCTGCTCCCCGCAGGTCAGCACCGCGCAAATCTAACCCCGCGCGAGCGTGTTGTCGGAACTCGTGCCAATCGACGGGGCCGCGCCCATTCATATGCGTTGCCAGCAGCCACTCGACATCGGCGCGGTTCAACTTGATATCTTTGAAAGGATAGATGCCCTGCTCCAGGTCCGGTTTGATAGCACGACGTTCAGCCAGGTACGCCTGTCGTACGGGGTCAATCTCAGGTTCAGTGCGCCAGGGTTGCCCCCGTGCTCTCCAATACCCATGCCAGGCATCACGGTCTTGTGCATCCGGACGCTGCTGTGATGATACCTTGTTCATAGGATGCCTCTTTCAGCTAATCAACCGGTGCGAAAGTTCTTCTTTATGCTTACGCGGGTCGTGCGCCACCTCTAGCTCCTCCTGCAATAGCTGTAAGTCTCGAAAACAGGGAGGAGTGGAAGAGCTATCATCTTCAAAACTCAACCATAAATCAAGCTACCTATTGGGGCTACCTTAACGAAAGTATTATACAAATATCTCACAGTAACATCACAACTCCCGTTATGCCATTACAAATTCGTCACACATGATGATACAATAAGCTAGTGCTCTGTCACAGCTCCTTTGAAATGTGAAATGTAGTGGCAACCCTTGCGGTTGCCAGGCCTCGATCCAACCCTTGCGGTTGCCAGGTCATAATCCAACCCTTGCGGTTGCCAGGCCTCGATCCAACCCTTGCGGTTGC
>JBGQJX010000244.1:0-6288 GCA_041499255.1 Ktedonobacteraceae bacterium
CTTTCACTTCTTTGGCCTGGCCTACACCCTTCCCCATATTGCGCGAAATGGATTGGAGAGCCTTTGGGCCAATAATTACCAGTGCGATAAGCAGGATAGGTATCAAATCTAACATGTGAAATCCCATACCACAGGCTCCTTTCCAGGTAGTAGTTTTGATTATCCCAAATAGTAATATCGTTAATCATACCATATCATATCAGACATACGCGTAAATTGCCATACATCAAGCACGCGAACATGCGATAAATCTCCTATAAACAAATCGCAAATTCGCCAAAAAGAAGGAAACCACCGTTTACTCTAATAGAGACAATACAAGAAACCGTGAAGAGGTTGGTTGACTCAATGTCTTATGGAGTGCAAAACCATCCAGATCCATTGAGCTATCCAGGTTGCTCACGGTAGACGGTGTAATGTACCCAGGACTTCCCCCACACACCCCTAATCTGGGTTCACCGGTCGTGTTCCCCCCAGGACAGCGACCGGTCTCTTTTTTCTTGCAATTTGCTCCTTAAAATTCCCTTTAGTTTTCGGCAAAACTCATCGCGCCACACCGAACTCCTACACAATCGATTGAGAGCCGGTCAAACTGGTCACATCCCTATACTGCCAGTGACCCCCATGTCTCAGCATCAGCGAACGAATGTGCGGATTCTTTGCATTGTCAAGAAAAACAATATGCTTCGCAAACTGGGGAGTCCACTCGTGAGCGGCAATAGTATCTTCGCTGGCTTCAGGCAATTTCAGGAGTTGCGTTAAATCGGTGGATTCCCATGTACCCTGCAACGCCTGCCGCAATTCGTACACATGGTGATTACCGTCCACATAGACGACCTGTTTGGCCCCACCTGTCTCCCAGGCATAACCGGCCAGGGCTGTGCCAGCCGCCAGTGGTGCCCCCGTCAGCCCCGTCAAATCCGCGAATGACCACACAGCATCCTGTCCACATACCAGCTCATAGACATCACCATTATTGCCTGTATAAACAACCTGCCTGGTTCCGCCTGTTTCCCAAACATAGGCAGCCAGGGAGGAATCCCCTGCCGGAGGAGCTTCTGCTGCATCCGTGAGATCGGTGTGCTTCCATGCACCATCCAGGCCGCTCATGAGTTCATGAATGTGACCATTTCCACTCACATATACCACCTGCTTCGTTTTGCCAGTTTCCCACGCGTAAGCGGCCAGCAGTGCATTCTCAACGAGCGGGGCGCCAGTCACCCGTGTAAGGTCGGTGTACTCCCACGCGCCAGTTACTCCTGCGCTCAGTTCGTGAAGATGCCCATCGCGCCCACTATAAACAATGTGTTTGGTTCCACCAGCCTTCCATGCATACCCGGCCAGGGCGAAACCATCAGCAGGAGCAGCGCCGATTGGTTGCCCCATGACATCCTCGACGCTCCAGGGACGTTCATCATACATGACCAGTTCGTAAATATGACCATTCGCATTCATTGCACTGGCATACGCTATCTGCTGCGTATTGCCATCCGGCCAGGTAGAGCCTGTCAGGATGGCATCTTCTAACTCAGGTCCACCGGCAATGCTCGTAATATCACTATCACGCCATAACCCTTCCTCTCCAATAACTATCTCATGGATGTGATTATCACCGGTTTCATAAGCAATGTGGGTGGTACCATTCAACGGCCACTCGTAAGCAACAATATTGCTCGGCATAGCTCGCCTCCTTCGCTCCTTCTCTCAGCTTGTCAATTTCTTCCGCATATCTTGCTATTCCGCCTGCGAACGGGAAAACATAGCTGAACCACTTATCGACACAACCAGGTTGTTCCGTTACGTGTCCATTACAGATCATAGCATAACAAGGGAAGTCGGAAGCTGAAGATGGATATCATTTGAAACTAGAAGGAGGTGAAGCATACACGCGAACACTCAACTATTCGCCCAGTGCCGAGGATAGCGCGACGCGAATCAGATCACTTTGTCATTCTTCCCCGCCAGTTGTCGCAGCAATTCAAGTTGACCAACGTGGTAGGTCTCATGCCAGTGTGAAAATGCAATCTTTTCAACCACTGTTTCATCGTCGATAATTTTTTCCAGCTTTTCCGGAGAAACTCGTTGCAGCCCTGCCAGGATACGCGTTTGCGACTCTTCTAAATAGCCCAGCAGTTGATCCAATGGCAGTGCTTGCTCAGCGCTGATTATGGGTTCAGTATTCCGATTATACCTGGCAGATAGCGCGTCAGTCCACGGAAGGTCTACTTCTAGTAAATTCAGGACAGTCTCGCGGCCAGAAACAATGTGACCAAGCACCCAGTTCAGGCAATTGCCCCGAAACGGCGGTTGCAACAGGCTATCTTCGTGCGTCAAACCAACAAGCTGCCGGTGGATGACACGATAGGTGAGTCCATAGTATTCGGCCAGCGCCTCAGATTTCGTCATAAATCCTCCATTGGTGCAGACGGTGAAACCTCAGCCAGGCGACGACGCAGGAAAGCGCGTTCCCGCTCGTTCTGACAAAGCTTAAGCGCCTGTTGGTAAGCAACGCTCGCTTCGTTCAGCCGGCCCGCGCGCCGCAACAGATCAGCGCGGGCGGCATGAAACAGGTGATAATCATGCAGCGCTTTCTCTAATTCCGGTCGATCAAGCAGCATCAGTCCGCGTAAAGGACCATCCGCCATCGCCACTGCCGCGGCCCTGTTCAGTTCAATAACAGGCGATGGCGTCATTCTCAAGAGCGTACTATACAATGCGGCGATTTGCGTCCAATCCGTGTCTTCAGGATGCTTTGCCTGAGCATGCAGAGAGCTAATCGCCGCCTGCACCTGGTAAGGACCCGGCCTTCTCATGCGCAGCGCCCGATCTAAGAGAGACATACCTTCCTGTATCTCATCCTGATCCCAGAGCGAGCGGTCTTGCGCTTCCAGCAGCACCATTTCACCCTTTGACCCAACACGTGCCTTATGCCGGGAGTCATGGAGCAGCAGTAATGCAAGCAAACCCAGCGCTTCAGGAACCTCGCTGTACAGCGCCTCCTCGGTCAAAAGCATCACCAGCACCCTGGTCAGTCTAATTGCTTCGTCACAGAGTTCCCGTCGCATCAGCTCGGTCCCGGATGTGGCTGCATATCCCTCATTGAAAATAAGGTAGAGGACACAAAACACCGCTTCGAGACGTTCTCCCAGCAGATCGGTTGGCGGTACACGATACGGAATACCAGCATCTCGTATCTTGCGCTTGGCTCGCACCAGGCGCTGGGCCATCGTTGGGAGCGGCACCAGAAAAGCGCTGGCAATCTCAGGAGTAGATAACCCGCCAAGTGTATGCAGCGTCAGCGCCACCTGTGCCTCCAATGACAGCGCCGGGTGACAGCAGGTAAACATCAGCTTGAGGCGCTCGTCAGGGATAGTACGGTCCTCCATCTCTGCTGCTCCTCTCTGCTCTTCCTGCTCGACCAGCTCCTGCAAAAGCACCTGTTTGCGCGCCAGAGTGCTCACGCGGCGCAGGCGGTCGATAGCCTTGTGCCGCGCGGCGGTAGTAATCCAGGCGCTCGGATTGCGCGGAACGCCTTCCACCGGCCAGCGTTCAAGCGCCACGAGCATAGCATCCTGCAACGCATCCTCGGCCAGCTCAAAGTCCCTGATGGAACTAATCAGCGCGGCAAGAATGCGGTCAGCTTCCTTCCGAAAGGTCTCTGCCACAATCCGGTGTATTGTGTCCATTTCTCTCTAACGGTATTACTCGAATTCCATGATCGGTCGAATCTCAATGGAACCATGAGTGGCCCCGGGAATCTTTGCCGCGGCTTTAATAGCCTCGTCGAGATCTTTACAAACCAGCAGATAATACCCGCCGAGTTGCTCTTTCGTCTCAGCAAATGGACCATCCGTTGTCAGGGTCTTACCATCGCGCACGCGCACTGTCGTAGCGGTATTGGTAGGCATGAGCGCTGCCCCGCCTTGTACTTCAACAGCATGTTTCTGAAATTCCGTATCCAGGGCATTATAGGCTTCATATTCCTCTCTCAGTTGTTGCTCATTCCACTGAGCATGAGCCACCTCGTCGTCATAGATCAGTAATAGATAGCGCATTTTGTACCTCTTTCTCAATAACAGGAAGTTTTTGTTAGCGATGAACATCAACTTCACCCATATAGTAATACGACGAATGGGATCGCCGCAAATCGACATTCTTACAAATAAATACTCTGCCGGCACGACAACAATCAGTGATCAGGATCATACTCCATTTGTGAGCAAACTCCTATCCTCTCAGCCACATTGACTGTCATACTTCAATTGAGCAGGAATCACCTGTTTCATAGAAAAAGGATTATACAGCAGCCTGAATGGTGACCACCAGAAAACGCTCAAGAAACGCTTAAGAAACGTGCTATGCTCTATGCTTCTGTACAGGAAAGTATTTCATTCAAAGGATGGTTCTTCATGTTTACTTCGAATAAGGGCGCTCACAGCAACAAGGATACGCAGGCCAATGCGTCTTTGTCGCAAGTTCATACAGCACAAGCTGATCACCAACAATTCATGGCCTCCAGTCCACTGTTTCGCGACATGTATCCCGACGAGATAGCGACGATTGTGTCCCATTTTCAGTCTGCAACATATCCAAAAGGTGCTCTCATCATTGAACGCGGCTCCTGGCACGGATATTTCTATATCATTGCCTCCGGCTCAGTCAATGTGTTGCTCTCGGAAGGCGACAACCGCTCACCCGCAATAATCGTAGATCATCTGGGTCCTGGCGAATGCTTTGGAGAGATGTCGCTGATTACCGGGGGTTTGCCTGCTGCTACTGTTCGAGCAGAGCAGGATACTATCCTCTGGTCGCTCTCTCAGGCAGATTTCACATCGCTCACAACTGGTAACCCCAGGCTGCTAAGAAACATGAGCCATATCCTCTCGAATCGCCTGACACAAACGAATCAGCACATCTTGTCTACCTCTACCTGGCGCGCAGAACTCGTGTGGCTTACTATGGCGCAAAACGCCGGTGTCAATGATCCCCTACAGCGATCGCTGGCCTTCCATATCGCGCAGGCCCTCGCGGAACGCAGTCACAAGCGTGTATGTCTGCTTGAAATGTGCAGTATAGAGCAGGCGGTGGGACCACACTTTGCCCTGTGTGCTGAACAGGTGCGTCCGAGCCTCGAGGCGTGTGCAGAATCGCAAAGCCTCTTCCAGCGGCATAGGGCTCCTACCATCAGCGCTGATGGTCAGCGCTTTCCCGCGCTCACAGTTCTAACCGATATGCATAGTTGCGAGACCACTAAACAGGTTCACCAGGAGGAATGGTCTGGACCCATCTTATCAAACCTGAACGCCCTCGCCGCCGCATACGACTATTTATTGATCGTCACATTCCCCACAACACCTGTGCCTATCTTGCAGATAGTGGAAAAGCTTTGTCAAAGATCGCTCATGCTCGTCTCCGCCGGTGAGGAATCCCTCCGCCACGCACGGAGTATGCTGGCAACTGCGTCAACTCGCTCGCCGCGCTCGGTGTTCGTGTCGAACGTTCCTGAACAACCTACCATTGGTGCGCAGGATCGCTATGCCGCGCAGTTAGGATTACAAAGACAGGAAGCAGCCAGCGAATCTGCTCAACTGGTACGCCTGTTGCCCGCTTCTAACAGTCTGCTTGAGCGTTGCTGGTATGAGCATGCTGCCCTGAGTCGAATAATGCCGGAAGCGACCCTGACAAAGGCTGTCGATTTTGTAGCTCGCCATATTTCCCGCCAGACGATTGGCATTGCCTTTGGCGGTGGCGGGGCGCGAGGATTTGCTCATATCGGTGTACTAAAAAGCTTGCTGAGAAACAATATCCCTCTCGATTACGTTTCAGCCTGTAGTATTGGCTCTATAGCCGCTGGTCTGCACCTGATGGGCAAGTCGCTGGAGGAAATTGAAGAGGCCTTTTTGCATATTCACCGCTATGTAGCTCGCTTTAATCTGCCCTGGAACTCGCTCCTCTCAAATACCAGCTTGAAGCGACAGTTTATCGAGCAGACCAGGGGAAAATATTTTGAGGACCTGACAACGCCATATACGATGATGGCGGTTGACCTGGCGACGAATACCGGTATGATGCTTGACCGTGGCCCGCTATGGCAGGCAGGATTAGCAAGCGTAGCTCTGCCAGGTATCTTTCCCCCTGTCATTATCGGAAAACATGTGCTGGTTGACGCTGGAATGCATGATCCGGTACCGGTGGGCGTCCTGCGTCGCATGGGAGCAGACATTCTGATCGCCTCGGACTTGAGTATTGAGCGACCGAACACCTATCAAAGCGATCACTCACTGGCGC
>JBGQJX010000245.1:0-6263 GCA_041499255.1 Ktedonobacteraceae bacterium
GAGGAGGAACTGTCAAGTTCATTTGAACCATGCCTAAAAGCAATGAATTGCGCCCAATAGTTGGAGCCGGGCAACCACAAGGGATCGCCCCTACTATGGACGAATTGGGTTCGTGGCATGGTAAGGACGATCCTTTGTGGTCGACTGGCCGCTTTGATTGCCTACTTTATGGAGAAGGTTGCTGTTGCTTGCGCGATGTTATTTGAGGTGTCCGCCGCGAAGATGAGGGTATAATCTGTACTTCCTTGAGGCATGAGGAAGTTATCGGTACCCGTGGCGTTTGTTTGACCAATACCCACCTCGGTTGGAAACGAGTAGTCCGCCGGTGGAGTCGATGTATCGCCTGTCTTCAGGAGCATATAGTTATTTGGGAAGCCGATATACGAACTTCCTGTGTGATTATCTGCCCTTAACGTCACGATGACATAAACCATGCCTTTAGTGGCCTGTTTCCCATCGTGACTTAATTGCGAGGTCGCGCTGATTACTGTCCAGTCAAGTCCCGAGTACTTCACCGGTGTATTCAGGTTGACTGTCTTCGCTTGATACTGGCTTACATCGGCCCCACTCTTCAAAGGAACACTGATTTGCGTCTCGTCGGTGGTACCCAATTGAAGGACCAGTGTACTCACATCTGTCGTCACAGGTACTGGAAAATCGATCCAATTTGTGCGGGATGTTCCCTGATTCAGGCTCTCGTCATTCAGAGACTGGGAGGGTGGTACGGTCGTCCCATCCGGCATTAGCAAACGAGCACTATTAGCATAGGTATAAACTATACCTTGTACTGCCGTCTGCTCTTTGAGATTGAGGCGCAAGAAACCGTTGCCACTGGTGGAATCCTCGGGGAAGCTGGTAGCTTGCTGAGCATTGACGATAGTGGTATCAACGCTCGCATAGGTAACAGTTACATTGATGGGCGTTAGCTTCGTTGGAGCTGCTGTCGGCAGTTGTGTAGCCTGCGTTGTTTGTGAGGTACTGGCATGGGAGGTATTCTTAGCAGTAGAACTCACGTACCTGAAAGCAAAGTAACCGGCTGTGCCAAGGATGAGCAGAAGAAGGAGAATGATTACTCCTAACCTGAGCGCTCCCCCCGAAGATTTTTTCTGTGGTTTTGCGTAGTTCGGAGGTGGCTGAACACTCTGCATGGGCTGCTGGTACCCTGACTGAACTTGTGGCGCCTGCTGTTGATACGCCGGATTCGGTGGGGGTGAGGCTATTTGCGTGCGTTCGTATGCGCCAGGAGGTGGAGGTGGGGTTGGAGAGAAATTTGCCTGGCCGGCGTTATTTTCTGGATTTTTGGCTCCACCAACTCCAGCACTCGCGGGCGTTCCACAATTAGGGCAGAAACGCATGTTGGCTGGAACCTGGGTACGACATTGTGAGCATGTATAGGGAATTGTCTGCGCCATGATATTTTTTCCTTCCGCTACCGGAGCTTTGGGTCAAAGGGAGGCTTTCCCTGACACTGGTTGCAGGGAATGGTTACAAAACAAACGATGGGGGTGAAATCCATTTAAACACCCAGGGAAGTGAGGCGATTCTGTGCAGTAATAAGGCCGTTTTGCGCCTCATCATGCCAGGCGTGCCAGGCATCGCCGGCTTTCAGGTTGGCGGCTGCTTTCTCGAGTTGGGTCAGCGCTGATATGAAGCCTTCTCTCGCCTGTTGAGCACGCTCAACTCGTTCCGCTTGAGAGTCGGCGTTGCGGCTCAGGTGCAACGCCAGTGTCGCGCGATCGATAGTAGTGAGCGCGCTTCCCAGCTTACGATCGATCTCGCTCTCGCCAGGCATCATAGTTCCTCCTTTGACCGCGCCGATGCCCACCAGGTCATTCGTGTGCTCCTGTAGGGCCTGCTCGATAATGCGCAATATTTGCTCAGCAGCAAAGAGCGCATCACCGGCATTAATACGGTCCATTAGCGTCTCTTCAATGGCAGTGGCGAGAATAGCGGCTCGCAGGCGTATTTTATCTCGCCTATCCAGGCTAAAGACAGTAATAACCTTCTCCATCTCATCAATATTCAAAACGGGGAAGCTCTTGGGCACTTTGAGAGAACGTTGCAGACGACGTACCTTCTCAGGGTGTATGCCAGCGCGATCATCGAGGTGACCCAGACCCAGTCCGTGTTCAGCAAGAATCTCTTGTAGCACGCGGGCGAAAAGGTTCCAGCTTCTCTGCGGGACCTCATAGGTAGTCATAGGCTTGTACGTTTCCTTTCACCAGCAAGCATACCCTATTCTGGCTGTTCCTGGAAACTCACAGAGTTGTGAGTGAAACAATAATTATCCCTTCTGTCTCTGTAATAGTGTACTATTATAGAAACCACTTAATTCCCCCTGGAAAGCCTGGCCTGGAAAAGCCTGAGCAGAAAGACAACGATGATGCAACCATTCGATCCTGGCAGGCATGAGTATATGCACGAGCGTTCTGACGAGAAATTACCTCCGTGGCTGGAAGTAGTCGAGCTCGAGCTTGCGAGGATGCGCAAGAGCGGACAGCCTTATGAGACAGCGGCGGCACGCATTGAGTTGTTGCAGGATGCCCTTGCTCAGGCAATGCAGCAACAACAGGCCAATTGTACGCCTGAGATGATCGCCAATTTACAGCACGCGTTGGCGATTGCTTACCTGGAACATCTCAGCGCTCACAGAACACAGCAAATTGAAGACGCGCTGCTTGTCTGTGGGGAGGCTCAACAGGTCTATACACTGGCAAGTTACCCGTACCAGCACGCATATGTATATCTCACACTAGGCTCTGCTTATCGGGAGCGTGCAGTAGGAGTTCAGCGAGACAACCTGGAGCGGGCCATTGCCTGTTATCGAGAGGCGCTGTGCGTTTTTATTGAGCAGGATTTCCCCTACGAGTACGCTGAAGCGCAGCATGGCCTGGGGCAAACGTATCAGCTGCGTATTGAGGGGGAGAGGAATGCAAACATCGAGCAGGCCATTGCCTGTTGTCATGAAGCTTTGAATATGCGCACATTGATAGATCTGCCATTTGAGCATGCTCAGACATTGCAGGTACTGGGAACGGCTTATTTCAGGCGCGTCGCTGGAGATCGACGCGACAACCTGGAACAAGCTATTGATTTTTCTCGCCGGGCGGCAGTGATCTTCACTCTCGATGTTTTTCCGGTGGAATATGCCCAGGGACAGATTTACCTGGCCAACGCTTATTCTCAGCGCATCAGCGGGGAGCAGAGGGACAACCTGGAACAGGCCATCACCTATTATCACCAGGCCTTGCAGGTCTATACACTCGAGACTTTCCCTATAGAGTATGTTAAGGCGCAAAATAATCTGGGTATCGCCTATTTCCGGCGCGTCGCTGGAGAACGACGCGATAATCTGGAACAGGCCATCACCTGTTATCGCGAGGTTTTACGTGTCTGGACACTGGAAACCTCACCCTACCAGTACGCCCTGCTACAGAACAACATGGGGGCAGCCTATGTTTTTCGTGTCGCGGGCAAAAAACGGGACAACCTGGAACAGGCTATTGCTTGTTATCGTGAAGTTTTGCGCGTCTGGACGCTGGAGGATTTCCCCTACCAGTACGCGAAGATTCAGAATAACCTGGGGGAAGCATACCAGCACCGATTGGCCGGGGAGAAAGAAGATAACCTGGACCAGGCAATTGCATGCTACCATGAAACCCTTCGTATCTGGACATTGGAGGCCCTGCCACAGGATTACGCGATGGTTCAGCTCAATCTTGGGGTGGCATATCAATTGCGCAAGGCGGGGGGTCGCCGTGAAAACCTCGATCGGGCACTTACGGCACATCAAGAGGCGTTGAGCGTGTATACCCTGCATGCCTTCCCCAACGAACATCGACAGGTGCAGCTTGATAGCGCGGAAACGCAAGCATTACGAGGAGATTGGGCCGCTACCCACGCGGCCTATGTTGCTGCTCGTAAGGCCGAAGACCTGCTCTTTGCCCTTGGCACAGGCGCGCTTGGACGCGACGCAATCCTAAAAGAGGGGCGCGAAGCAAGCTCACGCGATGGTTTTGCGCTGGCTTGCATGGGAAAAGCAGAGGAGGCTGCCGTAGCTATCGAGGCTGGGCGAGCACGCGGACTGGCCGAAGCTATGCAGTTCAATGCAGCCGATCCAATGCGTATCAGCGATCCTGAGAGGCGGACACACTACATGGCTACTCATGGGGCTTTTATCGCTGCCCAGGCAGCATTACAAGCCTCACTACCCAGGAACCTGGACGAGGCGGGCCAGCGACAGAGCATGCTGGAACGCACGGCTGCCTTTCGGGAGGCGAAAGCAGCCTTTGACGCTGCCGTCGAGGGAATCCGCGTGGCGCAAGACCCCGCTGATTTCTTCATCGACATCCTCGATGCCGCCACAATCATAGCTGCCGCAGAGCATTGTGGCGAACGACGCGCCGCGCATGCCCTCGTCTATCTTGTCGCAACACCATGGGGCGGCATAGCAGTTGCAGCAGTTGCCGCAGTTGCACCACTTACGGCAACTCTGCCATTTACCAATAACTTTGAGCAGCAGACGTCATCCCGTTTTGCCACACTGGCATTACCAGGCCTTACCAGCGAGTTTGTGGGCGCACTGGTGGAAACGCGTTTAGACGAGGATGCCGATCGCATTACTGGCGGTTTTGGCTGTGCCCAAAGAGGTATTGCCTTTGAGGTGCTGCAAGGTTGGCAGGACTGGCCTGCCGCCACATTCCGCGAGCAAGCCAACGCTCTCCATCTTGCTTGCCAAACAGGCGAACACGCGGGGACGCTCGATGCAGCGGCACAATTCGTTCTCTCCATCCCGCAACTGGCCACTCTCGTCGATACCCCGCTGTCCGCTCTGAGCAATGCTTATCGCTCCACTTTGATGGACACATTCAATCATGCTGTGCTCCAACGCGAACTGCGCCACTGCCAACCGCTACTCAGAGAGGAGTTGTTGCAGCCATTGTTACTCTGGATGCAGGAAGCGGGAGTCAGTAGTCTTACGCTCATTCCCTGTGGCCCACTCGCGGCCTTTCCTCTGGCAACAGTACCGCTGAACCATGGTCGAACGCTGGGCGAAACGCTGCCCACCAGCCTGGCTCCCAGCGCTCGTTCTCTGCTGGGAGACAAGCGGGGCCATGATCAGCGCAAGGGTATTTACGCTTTGGGCAATCCCTATCCAACACAACAAGAACTGCTCTGGGGCGAGGCTGAGGCCTTCACGCTGGCGGAACTGGGGGCGCAGCACACAAACCCTACGGGGGTCAGGGTGCAATGGCAAGCAACGAGAGATGAACTGCTTGAGGCGCTCCACACGGGATATGCGGTTGATGCATCATGCCATGGCTCATTTGACACGCACGACTTCCTGCGCTCAAGATTAATCCTTGCCAACGACGACGAATTGACATTAGCCGACATGTTGAGTTACCAGGCTGACTTGCGTGGACTGCGCTTGCTTATTCTCTCAGCCTGCCAGACAGCTATTCTTGATTTGCAAGGCGCGCGCGACGAGGTGCGCAGCCTGGCGGCGGGAATGCTTCAAGCGGGGGCGGCTGCCGTTTTGGCGGCGTTGTGGGCTGTGGACGACAGGGCTACCTACCTTTTGATGGTACGCTTCGCCCAGGAATGGTTCCCTTCTATGCAGAGTGAAGCGCCTGCGGCGGCGCTGGGGCGCGCTCAACAGTGGCTGCGCACGGTGACCAACAGCACATTGAGGGAATGGCAAGCGGCGCTTCCTT
Organism: Ktedonobacteraceae bacterium; assembly: GCA_041499255.1. Lineage (GTDB taxonomy): Bacteria > Chloroflexota > Ktedonobacteria > Ktedonobacterales > Ktedonobacteraceae > UBA11361. The sequence continues at coordinate 5,718 of JBGQJX010000245.1, forward strand.
TCAATGCGGTATCGAACTATTCGCCACCGGCCAAAGAGCATACAGGGAGCCGATTTGTTGTGTCCTCGGAAAGTGGTTTTGACATGGGTCAACTGGTTGCAGTGCGCGGTCGTGCCAATCGCTGGGATATTGCCCAGGCCCAGGAGATTATCCAGGAACGGGCCGAGGCGCTAACGCCCGATAGCTGTCCTTATGCTGATCCGTATTATTGGGCGGCGTTTCATATTACGGGGTGGTGAGAGTGTATTTTTTGCAGCCAATGCACCAATAATTCTGTATGTTATAGTATATATATCGGATAGAAATCTGCTTGTGGCGCATGTCGGCAGCTACTCCTGTTGTGGAACGAGCACTGTTCACGTGGAAGAGGTATGCTCGAATCATTTATGGGTGTGATGTGAAGCCTGAAATTGCAGTAGAGACTTTTTTTAACATATTTGTAAGAACAGCGCGGTTGAAAGGGGAAAGAGTACTATGGCACTGGAAACCCTGAAAAATAACCGTTACCGTATTGTGCGTCCGCTTGGGAGCGGCAGTACAGGTGAA
>JBGQJX010000246.1:0-6228 GCA_041499255.1 Ktedonobacteraceae bacterium
GGTGGCGACGTTTAAACTAAAATGAAAGGAAGGATAATCGTATGTTCGACAAAGAAAATTCCCCAACGTACGACAGAAGAGTAGAGAACGGCGAAAGGCCAGGCTACGATCGCGAGACGCCCACCTATGGCGAGGTGACAAATACAGCAGTGGGAGGTAAAGTGATCCCGCCGAAGCGCTTTTGGACTCGCCCTAAGATAATAGCGGCAGTTGTTATTGCCGTTGTAGTACTTGGCGGCATTCTCCTTATCAGTCAAAGTATTACCATACAGCAACGGCAATACGACATACAAGGGAGGGTCGGCGTTGTGTGGAATGAGGTAGATAGAGCATCACAACTGCTCCAACAGGACGCGGCACTGCTCAACTCAACGATCGCATCCCAGAACGATGCCATTACCAAGATTGCCCAGGCGCGCAGTAATGCAGCGTCGATCAAGGCCAGTCAAGGAACAGCTGATCCTAACGCGGCACTCGCCGCGGCTGGACAGATGACAGGGGGGATTCGTGTTTTTATCGAGAGCTATCCGGATTTTGGGGTTGGAAGTAATTCTCACTCTGTGCTTGTGCAGACTGAAGGTTCTTTCAACCGTATCGAGTATGCACGAACTCAGCTCATCAACGAACAGACGGATTTTAATAAGTGGTTATTGACACAAATTCCTATGAACCTGTTCTACCATCCAGTGCAGATTTTGGGATCAAACGCCAATCCGGCTGAGTCGGTACCGGTGCCACATTATGTGCAGCCTACACCACAGCCGTAGTGTTTTGTCGCATGTCATTTGAAATGTTGCCCGCTGCGCGGGCTGGTGGGGAGGGGCCAGGGCACAGCCATTGAAACCAGTCAGGGGATTGTATCCCCTGACTGGTTTCAATGGAACTGAGGGCAGCCCTGTATTTGTGATGATATACTTGAAGAAGTAATGCATCATAGATTACGCGAAGGGGGAATGGTTCCATGCTTCGGCAGATTCTTGCTGGAAGTCGGTACCTGGTCGTCATTGCAGTGATCGGGTCCTTTCTGGCGTCAATAGGCGTACTCGTCTACGGTGGGTTGACGGTGGTGAGCGTTATGTTCGAGACGTTCAGTCACGCTGTATTTTCGATAGATGGAGCTAAACATCTCGCGCTGGAATGTATCGAGATAATCGACCTGTTTCTGCTCGGCACCGTTTTGTACATCGTTGCGCTGGGACTCTACGATCTTTTTATTGACGAGAGCTTGCCTATGCCAAAGTGGCTTGTGATAGCCGACCTCGATGATCTCAAGGCAAAGCTGCTCGGTGTGGTTACGGTCCTTCTGGCTGTCACTTTTCTGGGTTTTGTGGTAACCTGGAATGGCAGTATCAATATTGTGGCATTGGGAATTGCGGTTGGGCTGGTGCTGTTCGCACTCGGCTATCTCCTTGGCATGGGATTTAAGACTCACTCGACAAAAGGTACGGAAACGACCAACGAAGAATGATGAAGGAGAGATCAAGAATGGACGTTGTTATCTCGAACTTGAGCTGGATTTCATGGATTATCTTTGGGGCGCTGGCGGGCTGGATCGCCAGTCTTATCACAGGTAGGAGTTCACAGCAGGGCTGCCTGATGAACATTATTGTTGGGATCATTGGCGCATTCATCGGAGGGTGGCTCTTCTCTCTGATTACGGGTCGCCCTCTCGTGGTTGGCTGGCACTGGGAACCCTTTATCGTAGCAGTCATTGGCGCGGTCGTGTTGCTGGCATTGATTAACGTGGTGTTTGGGCGCAGATCGTAATAATGCTTATTCACCTGGAGAGCGGAAAATCCAGCGAGGGCCGATAAATCGGCGCTGGGCGCGATAAATCGGCCCCTACGGCTGTCCGGATGATTTTGTTAATTTGCATTATTGGATATTCGATTTTTTGGGTTCGGGTTATTGATGAAGAGTGGTTGTTTGGGCGCAAGATATCTCTTGCGCCCACTCTGTTTCTTTGTCAGGCGTAGATATTACCCAAGCTCTACCACTGTGACACTTATTGCTGTCTCGGCGATGTAGCGTATGTCCAGCTCTTCCAACGTCTTTTTCTTGCCTAAGAGGAGCTTCGCCATGTCGAAGGCGCGGTTGAGTTGATCCCTCTCAAGCTCGTAGCCCAGATCGCGGAGCTGCGCGGCGAGGGCGGCGCGGCCTGAGAGTTTGCCCATGTACATACGGCGGTCGGCGGCTGTCAGGCCAATTGACTCGGGGGTCATGATTTCGTAGGTACGGGCGTCTTTGAGGACGCCGTCCTGGTGGATGCCGCCGCCGTGGGCGAAGGCGTTGGCGCCGACTACGGATTTTGTCCACTGTGGCTGCATGCCTGAGAGCTTTGCTACGAGACGACTGGTGGGTATTATTTTGGTGGTATCTACTTTGACGTCCATGCCGAGATCGGCTGAACGGGTGCGTATCGCCATGACGACTTCCTCAGTGGCAGCATTCCCAGCGCGTTCGCCGAGGCCGTTGATACAGGTGTCCACGCGTTCGGCACCATTGCGCAGGCCCTCTAAGGCATTAGCAACGGCAAGGCCAAGGTCATCATGACAGTGGGCTGAAATGCGCACACCTGGGAATTCATGTCGCACGTCCGCCACCAGTTTTCCAAATTCCCAGGGAAGGGCGAAACCAACTGTGTCGCAGAGCGTGACAAAGCGCACACCCTCTTTAATAATGGCTTCGCAGACCTCCAAAATAAAATCGTGCTCGGTACGGGTGGTATCTTCCAGGGCGAAATCGACGTTCCCGGTGTATGTGCGAGCATGGGCTACCGCGGTGCGAGCCAACTCGCGTACTTCGTCACGTGTCTTACCCAGTTTCACCTGGCGATGAAGGGGCGAGACGCTGATAAACGGCTGAATGGCCGAGCGATTGGCGATCTTTACCGCTTCCCAGGCTCGATCAATATCAGCCAGGTTTGTACGGGCAATTGCGCAAATCTCAGCATTATCGACTTGAGCCGCGATCATGCGCACTGCTTCAAACTCTCCGGGCGAGGAGATGGGGAAACCACAGTCAAGAGTATCGAAGCCCATAGCGGCCAGTGCCTGGGCTATCGCCAGCTTTTCTTCTGGGAAATAGTTCACGCCGGGTGTCTGTTCACCATCACGAAGGGTAGTTTCATAAAATTTGATGATGCGGGGTTCTGTTGCCATCGTTTATCACTCCTTCTATAAGGGCATCCTGCAATACGCTTGCAAGCGCCAGTCTTACAGAGAACAGGAGTTGAGGGAACAGAAAGCTTTTTGTCTGAGGCGCCAGGAGCGGAGTACACGCGCCCCTACACAAAGCTGCCGTCCGAAACTCCTTTGTTTCGACTTTCTCAGATATGTGATCATTGTCTGTTAAAATTATACGCAACTTAGAGAGGGGGCGCAAGCGATGGTTTCTCAAGGATATTAAAGGGATAGCGTGAGACTCGAACTCCGGTTTACTTGATGTGAATCTCGAGGCGACCTTCTTGCTCGTTCCACGTTGACGCTGTATGCAGTTCTTTACTCAACTTCTGGATACTCGCAACGATGGCTCTTCTTTCGCCGTTCTGCGCGCGCCTGGCCTGGAATTGTTGAATAATGGTGGGATAAAGTAAGAGGCGTGAGGGGGTGGAGTCATATGTTTCAAGCACAAAGATACTACCCAGGTCGTTCCGTTCGATTTCATCGACGGCATAATCGTCGATAAAGTCGCCCGCACAATAGATGATAGGTTTCTCTTTGTAGATTTCGATGCCGCGCACGATATGACCAGAATGCCCAAAGATCACATCAGCGCCCGCATCTACCAGGGCATGGGCAAAGGGAATATGCTCCGCCGGGGGGTCGTATCCCCAATTTGGCCCCCAATGCGCGGATACGATGAGCATATCGACGGTCTCTTTTGTCCTTCTCACCTGCTCAAAGAGGTATTCGGCGCGCTTATCATCTAAGGATATGGGTACATACCAGACTCCTGGTTGTTCTCCTGTAGCTTCCCAGGCAGGCTCATTGTCAGTAAAGGCGATTAGGCCTAGCGTTTTCCCTGCTACATGCCATATGGCAGGCGAAGACGCATCTCGAAGTGTGATGCCTGCGCCCGCGTAGTGAATGCCTGATTCTTTCAGGGTGTTCAGCATGTGAAAGATGCCCTCATAGTCAAAATCGAGGGTGTGGTTATTCGCCAACGAGACGGCATCGATGTGAGCAGCCTGGAGGGTTTGAATATTCTTTGCATCTGATCGAAAATGAAATACTTTTGGCGTTGCTGACCAGGGCTTTCCTCGATCGGAAAGCACGCACTCCAGATTACAGAGACGCACATCTGCATCGTACAGGAGCGGCAGGGTGTCACCCCATGGGTAGGCAGGGGGCTTTTCTTTGAGGACTTCGTTCACCAGGCGCCCGAGCATGACGTCGCCAACAAAGAGGATTTTCAAAGGTGAGTGTCCCTCGTTCTCCTTCTCCATCAGAATGGCATTCCTTTCTTCCTCTAAGGATTAGAGGAAACATTCCAGGCACCAGATTCACCAGTGCGCTGCCCGTGCTGGTCAAGGACCTCAAAGGTTCCCACAATATCTCCACCTATTTTGATATCTCCCTCGAACGATAGGGTTGTTGCGCTGGCCGGTACCTTCATGGTGAAGCGCAGATGACCCGCTTGAGTAACGGTCCCCTCGAAGGGGCCGACCAACCCTAAACCCTTGAAGTTTCCTGAGATGCTCCCCTGACTTTGTTGTACATGTGTGAGGAACATGCTGGTTGTTTCGTTTGTCATGACATCAACAACCCTCCCGGAATATGAGGCATCCAGAGATGGATACACGGGGACCTCTGGGGTTGGCGTTGATGGCGCAGGTGAGGCAGCAGACGTTGCTGTTGAATGGGAAGTAGAAGGTGCAGCAGAATGAGTGATGCCAGGAAGAGTAAAGGGATTGTCATGTTGCCAGTTCAACCAGAAAAGACTCGTTCCAATGGCTGTAGTTAGTAGGAGCGCAAGAAGGACTAGCAAGAGTACCTGTCGTTTGCTGGTACGAGGGCGAAGATGCTGGCGCTGCGCGGAGAGAAACCTAGGCGATATACGTTTAAGCTCTTGCTCAGGAACCGTCAGAGATTGAGGGGCCACCAATGCGGCCAGATCGGGCGCAGGAACCTGCTGCCTGGGAGCATGGCTTGTGAACTCATGCCAGAACTCCTCCACAGTAGCGAAGCGATCAGCGCTGCTGATGCTCATTGCCCGCTCAATGGCCATAGCGACAGCCCATGGTACATCTGGAGCGACCAGGTGAGCGGGTTCAAGCGGATCAATGCGTTTGTTTGCTGTGACGCGGGTGATGGCGTCGATAGGAACAGTCCCGGTTAACAGCGTATAAAAGGTTGCTCCAAGGCCATAGATATCTGTACGAGGATTGGTGCCGGTTCCATACTGTTCAGGCGCTGCATAGCCCGGTGAACCATGTCGAATAATCGTCGTCGTTCTATCTTCGACGAACTCCTTGGCAAGGCCAAAATCGACAAGGACTGCTTCACCCCCTTTTACTGGTACGATGATGTTTCCAGGTTTGATATCTCTATGCACTATAGGTGGATCCTGGCTTTGCATGTAGCTCAGGGCATCGACGATTGGAGTCATAATGGCAATTACCAGGGGTAACGAAAAACGCTGGTGTGGTTGCTCTTTCAGCAGGGCTGCCAGGTCTCGCCCCTCGACGTAATCCATGAGCATATATACACGTTTGAGATTTTTGCTTTCAAATACCTGGTACACATGGGGCAGCGCTTTGTGATGCAATCGCTTAAGTACTTCTGCCTCGAAGAGGAAACGCTCCCTGTCTCGCCTGTTCGGATCAATCACCTCCTTGAGCGCAAACAGGCGCTCCTTGAAACGCCGGTCCTTGACCAGGTAGACAGCACCAAACCCACCCTTGCCTAGAAGGTCTTCTATCACATAACGGCCTCCATCAGGATGTTGTACGGTGGCGCCTATGGGAAGTATCAACTGTTCTTGTAGCACGCTGCACCTCATTCGCGTCAGAGATTACCTCTTCGCGACAGGCTGATTTTCATTAGTTAACGCACTGTGCATGTTTTTCCGTGGCCTCATCGCTACGCTCTTCGCGTTATTTTTTTTGTGAAGGTGGGGGGGGTGGGGGGAGGGGGAGGCCCACCCCCCCCCACACAAAAGGTTTGTTTGGGCCCGCCCCCCCCAAAAAAAAGGAGAATTAGTGGGGGTGTTTGAAAAGCAAAAAAA
>JBGQJX010000247.1:0-6218 GCA_041499255.1 Ktedonobacteraceae bacterium
CTCTAGCTGGGCGTCAACCATCTGTGCTCTCTGCTCTTCCCAGAACGAGGCTGGCCGAGATTCCACGCTTGCAAGGCCATTACGGATCAAATCATTCATCCAGAGGTCGAGAAGATCGAGTCCTTTCATCGTCTGCGCCCGACGTTTTTCAGCATTTTTTATTGTGGCAGTAGAGGAAGATGAAGCAGGAGGTTTTTGTGGTTCACTGGCCACTTTGCGTTTACTATTGGCGGCGCGTTTGGCCAGCCAGCTCGTGACCCATTCGGGAGGCTCACTGTGCGGAACGGACCTGGGAGTGGAGACTGTCAATAATAGCAGGCCCAGGCCATGTTTGCAGGGGAGTTTGCGACTGGGACAACTGCATGTAATCGTCAGTGTGGAGAGATCGACACGTGTCTGGTAGAGGGCGCTTCCCTGGCACTCCCCCCAGAGAGCATCGGCATTTTGTCCAAGGTTCTGCCAGTTTTTGGCATTGGCAAGCTTCTTGCCCGCGGCTGCGGAACTGGAATCGGGAGCGAGGGTGAGTACCTGATCGTTACTGGTTAATTGTAATCCCATCTGGCACCTTTTAGAGTAGATTTTGTTGGTCTAATGTTCTTTTCCTGTGCAGTATGACAAAAGTGGAAACGAATGTACAGAAGGGGGGTGTGTGGTAGCCAGTTTGTACCGTGGGTCACTCCCTTGTCCTCGTCCGTTAATATAATTAAGGTCCAGTGTAAGGAGAAGAGCATGGAAGTTTCATCATTTGCTGAGATGGAAGCAGAATTCATGGAACGGGTTCAACGCGTGGTCTGGTGTAATGTTGCCACTATTGACACGCGCGATCGCCCACGTTCTCGCATACTGCATCCGCTGTGGGATGGTTCTGTGGGGTGGATTACGACCCGTCACAATATGCACAAAGCCAAGCATCTTGCCCATAATCCCTATGTCTCTTTGGCCTACGTTGCAGATGTTGCTAAGCCTGTCTATGTTGATTGCAAGGCGGAGTGGGTAGATGATCTTGAGCAAAAGCAACGGGTCTGGCAGTTGTGTTTAGAGACACCACCACCTCTAGGATTTGATCCCGTGCCAATTTATGAGCGTGTTGATCATCCCAATTTTACCGTGTTAAAGTTGACCCCCTGGCGCATTGAACTTGCCAGTTCGCCAGGTGAGACGATCGTCTGGCATGCTCACCTGTTGTGATGCTGGCTGCATGAAGGGCCTGAAGATGCTTATATGTGAGGTTACGGATGAATTTTATTCCTCACTATTTAACCCAGGACTCCTTCGCTCGTTTCTTGAATGAGCTGATCGACCACCGCTTTCAGATCACCTGTGCGCTGGTAGGTAGCCAACTGGCGGTCGGCGCTTGACCCTTCTTGCAGGATGCGATAGGCATACTCTACTTCCTGACGGCTGCCCAGTTCATCTATCACGTCGCCGATGAACCACTCGATCAGTTCGCGGATCAGATCGCGGGCCGGTAATTCCTCTTGCTTGCCGAAGTCGATCAACTTGCCGTCCAGACCGTAGCGCACGGCACGCCACTTGTTCTCGTCGATCAGGTCATGGGGGTAGACGCGGAAGGTTATGTTGTCGCGACGGAGTTTCCAGAGTTTCGCGACGATAGCCTGGAAAATGGCTGCTATACAAATCGCCTCGTCAACACGGGTGCAGACGTCGCAGATGCGGAATTCAATCGTGGGGTAGGTATGGTTCGGGCGAACGTCCCACCAGATTTTGCTGCTATTGGGGATGGTGTTTGTCTGCACCAGTGTATCTACAAGGTACGAGTAATCCGCATAGGACTGGAATATGCGGGGGATGCCGCTGCGGGGGAAGTTGCGGAAAATAATGCTGCGGTAGGATTTCAGGCCGGTGGTGCGACCCATCCAGAAGGGCGAACTGGTGGAGAGGCACAAGATGTGAGGCAGTAGGTAACGGATGACGTTCATTGCGTCGATGAGGAATTCGCGATCTTCAATCCCAACGTGAACATGGGTACCGAAGATCAGCATACGCTGGGCAAGTTCCTGCATGTCCTGCTTCACGCCCATATAGCGCTCCTGGGGGGTGATTTCCTGGGTCAACCATGATGAAAAGGGGTGGGTACCGGCAGCGACGATCTTCAAGTTATTTTTCGCGGCCAGCTCCATGATGGCGCGTCGCAGGCGGATCAACTCGACACGTAGCTCTGCCGGGGTCTGGCACACGGAAGAACCGACCTCAACCATAGCCTGGTGTAGCTCTGGTTTGACCTGTTCGAGCAAGATGAGTTTGCCTTCTTCGAGTATCTCGGTAATATAGGATCGAAGTTCGCGCGTCTGCGGGTCGATGATCTGGTACTCTTCTTCGATGCCTATGGTCAGCGATGGCGGTTTCATGTGGGTCACTCCTTCCTTATGGATGCGGGGGATCGCCCCTACATACAGTGGCCGATAAATCGGCGATGGGCGCGATAAATCGGCCCCTACAATTCGCGGTGATTTAATCGCCGCGAATTTATGATTGGTTGTATATTTTTAACGCTTCTCGACGATAAATGTTGCCACGGCTGAACCGGTGCCGGCAGAGACGTTTAGAAGCGCCTCGGATGAGAGGCGTGAGAGACAGCCATCCACGTATTCTCCGTAGAAAACGAGTGGGTTTGTGTCCAGCATCTGGTCCACAAACGTCACGTGGCCATCTATCAGCAAGGGGTACGGTTCAATAGGAATGGCGACTCGTTCTTGCACTATGTACGGCTCGGCCAGCGCGGTGCGTATGGCCTCCTCCCAACTGCTGGTATCGGTCTGCCAGCCCAGCACAATGCCCTTGCCGCCGTACTCGTCGTTTGGTTTCAGCACGAGATTCTCACGGTGCTCCAGAATGAATGGTATCAAGTCAACCGTTTTGCCGTGGTGGCGAGCAAGGCGCTCTTCGACGCGGCAGGTCCATGGAATGTGGGCTTCGATGGCTTCACGTTCAGTGCTGCTGAAGAGATTGGCGTTGCGCTCATCGCACAGAACTGCCAGGCTGGCTTTTTTATGCAGGATTTTGCAGTTGAAGGGGTTGACCATACATACGGCTCTATCGCGAACGGCACGTATGACCGGGTGATCCATGCCGCCGCGTTCTACCAGCTCGCTGACGAGGACGCGCTTATAGATGAGCGTGATGTGGAAATCTCCGGCCATAAGACGGCCATCTTTGTACTCCACTTCGCGTGGGTCGGTAATGATACATTCCAGCCCCTGTGACTTGAAGTATTCCGCGAAGAGCACGAACTCGCTGTAGCTTGGCACCTCGCGCCAGTCGAGAATGGCGATGCGCGGCGCTTCGCGACTGTGGCCCCACTGCTGGTAGGCGTCCATCAGGGCATGGAGCACGCTGTGGCGGGCGGGCAAGGAGCGAACTTCATATTGGCGTAGGAACTCGCGCATGACGGGCAGGCCGTAGGAAACTTCTGTCAGGGCATCGTTATAGGCCGGGCTTGCCGGGGTGTCGGCGTTGTACTCGGTCAGGCGCAGGCCGCCGCGCTCAGTGACGAAAAACGTATCTACGCGAGAGGTAGGGCTGGGGTCGCGGAAGCCTGGGGTGTGCTGTACAAGCTCCTCTTCCCAGTCGAGTAGGCCGAACTGGGAGCGGAAGGAGGCATCTTCTATGGCGGCGTAATAGGTCTTGTCGAAGGCACGTAGCAGGATATGCACCCGTGATTGGAGAAAGTGATACTGTTCTGGCGTCATGAAACGAGGCCGTAGAACGGTGCAGAGTGGTCGCCCGCCGAAGAAAAGTCCGCGAAGGCGCTGTTGATCCTCCAGTTGTGCATATGACGCGCTGCCAATTTCGTCCGTAAGGAGATCGTGATAGCGTTGAATGGCTTCTCGAAGTGACATGACATACCTCCCTGAAAATCGTTTGCGCGGTTGATATCCGGGCGAGGATGAACCTCGCCCCTACTGTTTAGTTGAGGTATCCTGTGGTGGGTGTTCCTCACGGCGATCCCGATTGGCTGTCATAAAGGAATCCCAGCGCAAATTGCGATTTTGGGGGCGTGGCTGCTTCGCGAGCCTGATAGCCATGTCAGCCATATGCTTGACGACCCAATCGAAATAGAAAGGCGTTAGCGAGTAAATGTCCATATCTGGAGCCGGGTTCATAAAGTCGATGGCGTAGGGGATGCCGCCGCGAACGGCCCACTCAACGGAATCCATATCGTACCCCAGGGCACGAACGAGCTTCAATGAATCCTCTACGATGCGACGACCAAGCTCAGGGCTGAGATGCTCATGTTCAACGTGGTATTTCTTTTCACGAGGGTCGTACTTGATAGGCATCACCTCTTCCTGTCCCAGGCAGACACAGCGTATGTACTGTTCCCACTCGATGAATTCCTGTACTATAGTCGTTAGCATGCCAAATTGGTTATAGTGGTGGATTAGTTCATCAAGAGAGTGGCAGACGTACACGTCCCTCCCGCCGCCGCCTAGCGCGTCTTTGATGACGCAGGGGAGGCCGAGGTAGTCGATTATGCCTTGCCAGTCGAGCGGGTAGATGAGGTTACGCAGGCTCTCGGTGTGATCGATACCTGGAACGTAGTCTTTGTTTGGTAGGACCACCGTTTTCGGACTGGCGATACCCAGTCTGGTAGCCAGGGCTGCCTCGAAGAATTTGTCATCCGCGGTCCACATGAAAGGATTATTGATTACTGTTGCACCCTGAAGAACGGCGTATTTGAGATAGAAGCGATAGTAGGGTACCTCGTGCGAGATACGATCAATGATCACAGCGTAGGGACACGGCTCGTCCATCGTTGTGCTGCCCAACTTGACGAACTCGGCAACCACGCCTTCGTCACGGCTTTTCACCTCATTGATGAAAGCGGGTGGAAAGGACCATTCCCGTCCAACAAATAGACCGATTTTGAGAGTCATATGCTTCTCCCCGGTCAATCATGACCGCTGATATACGTGCGGATCATCTGCTGCCAATAGGGCCAATCATGACCCCAGCCATCCCAGACGCGCATGGCATGCCAGATATCGTTGCTCCAGAGGAGGCCAGATAGGCACTCGTTATTTGGGTAGTTGGAGTCTTCGCGACCGATAGCAATGATAATGTCTATATGTCGCAGCGCCTCCAGCCGCGCAGGGTCATACTCGTTCTTCAGGAAGTCGGTTGGGCTATTGAAATACACATTGTCGTCAATGTAGCCTCCGGTGAAGGCTTTGATATCGTAGATGCCACTCATGCCTATCACGCGGTCAACCAGGTACGGGTAGCGAAAGGCGAAATTGACGGCGTGGTATGCCCCAAAGCTTGTGCCAGTAGTGATCAGGAAAGGGTTGGCATTAAGCTGGAAGGTAAACGGCAGGACCTCATTCAGGATGTAGCGGTCATACTGGAGGTGCCGCCACGCTCGTTCAGCGGGTGACCGTCCTTTGTCATACCAACTTTCGCTGTCAACGCTATCCACGCAAAATACCTGTAGCTCGCCTTTTTCAAGCTGATCACCTAGCGTAGCGATCATACCCGTATCTTCCCACTGGAAGAAACGGCCCATTGAAGTGGGAAAAACCAGGACTCGAGCACCGGCATGACCAAAGACCAGCAGTTCCATATCTCGCTCAAGGGAAGGACTATACCAACGATGATACTCACGATTCATTTATTAAACACTCACATTTGGCTCAAGACGAGCCGAGTTGTTACTTGCGGAACCACATTAGCTGTGTGTCCGCTATGCTTACTTGATCACGCCACCACGGTGATCGGGGAGAATTGATGAGATTACAGTGACAATGGGTTTGTTAGCCCAGGCGTCAAGCAAAATCGTATCACGCAGGTTGTAAGCATGTCAAACGTAGAGCTTGCAGGCTGACCGCAACCGCACCGCAACCGCAGGGAATGTACAGACAGACAATAGTCCTACATTTTGCAGGATTTCAGCAAGTGGCAAGAATTGTTGCGGGTAGTATAGAGAGTATGTTACAAGTAGAGCTTCTTCTCGCTGGATTGACCCTCGCTTCACTGAATACCATTGCTTTTCTCCGAGTGAAAATTCACTATCAACTTATTGTAATCACTTTTGCTCGTGTGTATGACTGTCGCATGGTCAAGACCTGTCAGTCTGGAAAGGACTACTGAAATGAAACTGTCTATTCCTGCGTTTTTCCGTCGATGGCGGGTTGCAAGCTCGTTTACGAGACATGTGACTGTTCTGATCGTGCTGGGAATGTTATTAGCAGGAAGTA
>JBGQJX010000248.1:0-6189 GCA_041499255.1 Ktedonobacteraceae bacterium
TTCATTGTGCACCTCCGTTACATGGGTATAGTTATGAGTCACGTTGGATGAGACGGAAATTCGAATGAATCAAAGATAACTGTTCATTAGCTATATATCACATTCATGTTGCCTGTATATCACAATGATAGGCTTTGACGTAACATCGTGGTCACAAAATTCTTTATTTGAGGTTGTGACCGGGTTGGAAGCTTATTTGACTGTGCTGTGATGGTTTTGTGAAGGTATTGGATTAAGCTTGGAGATAGGAAAGTATGGAAGGAGGTGCATTTCTCATGTCTAGCACAATAGAGCAACGGTTTGACTCTCGAGAGAGCAGGATACCATGGAATTGGAAGTTGTGGTTTCAATGGATAGTGGCCAATGCCTTTGGCGAGGCTGTAGGTCTGGGAGGTACAGTAGCGGTATATGCTCTACTAACCGTATATGCGCAGCAAACCATGGGGATTTTTCTCACCGCGGCACTGATAGTGCTGGCCGGTACTTTTATAGAGGGTATGGTTGTTGGCACGGTACAGTGGTTTGTACTGCGTCGTCCTCTCAACAAGATACGGTGGCGGGTGTGGGCAATGGCGACGGCGCTTGGCGCTTTTGTGGCCTGGACGCTGGGGATGATTCCCAGTACTCTCTTCTTCACTGGCGACAACTCTGGAGGAGCAGCATCCACCCAGATGAGCGATGTGATGGTCTATGCCCTGGCCGCCGCGATGGGATTTGTGCTTGGACCAATTCTGGGCGTGCCACAATGGCTGGCACTGCGCCGCCACCTGCCAAAAGCGGGCTGGTGGGTGCTTGCTAATGCTCTGGCCTGGATGTGTGGCATGGTCGTGGTGTTTATAGGCATCAGTCTCATACCACCCACGGGGGTTACTGTGAGCGTGGCATTGCTGCTGCTGCTGTTCCTTGTTGCCGCTGGCGCGGTCGTGGGAGCAATTCATGGGCTGGTGCTGATCTGGTTGTTGCACGCAGCCCACGAATCTCCTACGGCGTCAGCCGCGCCAGGTCGCGTGGGAACGTCGTCGTCAGCCTGACATTGTTCAAACCGGTCAGTTGCATAAGCAGGCGTTCAAGCCCGATTGCAAAGCCGCCGTGCGGCGGCATGCCGTACTTGAATGCCTCCAGGTACGCCTCAAATGGCTCGATGGGCAGGTCTGCCTTCTCCAACGCTGCTATATAGTCGCTGTAGAGGTGCAGGCGTTGCCCTCCTGTTACCAGTTCGGTGCCCCTGAAAAGCAGGTCAAACGAGTTTGAATATTCTGGGTGCAGCGGGTCTGGATACGTATAGAATGGACGTTTGCGCATCGGGTAGCCCGTAACGAACAGGAAGTCGCTGCCAAACTCCTGCTGCGCCCACTCTCCTAACCAGCGCTCGTCCTGGGGTGACAGGTCGGGTTCGCCGCGAACATCCGTCTTATAGCGTTTGAATATCAACTCCTGCGCCTCCGGAAAGAAAATGTGCGGTATCTTTTCAGGGACTGCCGGCATGTTGACCCGCAACAGCGCTAATTCAGCGGCGTACTGCTCACTGAGCGTGGATAATATGCCCGCAATTACGTCGCGCAGGAGTGCCATCACCGTAAAGTGGTTTTCGATGAAACCGAACTCGGCGTCCAGGCTGACATACTCGTTGATATGACGCGTGGTGTCGTGCGGCTCGGCGCGAAAGACCGGGCCAATCTCAAAGACGCGCTCGAAGACGCCCACCATGTTCTGCTTGTAGAACTGCGGACTCTGCGCGAGGTACGCGGGTCGTCCAAAGTAGTCCAGCTTAAAGACGTTTGCGCCGCTTTCAGTGGCCGAGGCCACGATTTTTGGCGTCTGTATTTCGGTGAAGTGGCGTGCGCTCAGTGTGGCGCGGAAACCCGACATGGCTCCTGCCGACAGGCGCAACACGGCACGCCGCGCAGGGTGCCGGTTCGTGACGACAGCGTGGTCGAGCAAGGTCCCGATGCTCGCGGTAATTTTTCGCTTGTTGAGCGGTACAGGCGGTACCACTGTCACCGGCGTGATCACTTCGATGCGCGGTTGGTGCAGTTCAACCCCTCCTGGCGCCTGGGCCTCGCTGATCACTACGCCCTCAACAGCCACAATACTTTCAACGCCAAGTTGACCATCCTGCAATGGCCCCAGTTCGGCCTCCGTCTCGGTCACCACCTGGATTAAGCCCCAGGCGTCGCGAATAATGAGAAAATTGACGCCACCGAGGCGGCGCAATGAGTGCAGCCAGCCGGCGATGCGCACGCGCTCGCCTACATGCTTACTAACCTCTACTGTATATATCCGTTCCATGAAAAAGGTTCCTTTCAAGCCTTCTCAACACTTTACAGATCGTCACGTACAACAAAAAACCCTCATCCTCTTTCATTAGGAGGACGAGGGCTGTATTTACTGAATACGCCTATCGTGGTACCACCACCAATTTACCCCGCAGCGGGGCCTCAGCCGGTTCTTTCCTCACGCCATGCCATTACTGGATAGAGAGGGAGAAAACCGTTGCACTATAACGGGCGCTTCCCGAAGTCAGCTACTGTGTCTCTCAGGGCGGTTCGCTGGTTGGCTCAAGGGTGTCATTGGGAAGGATCGACGGCGACACTTGCAGCGTTTGTGTTGCTCTCTACACGTCGGACGATTTCTCAATATGTCCCTGTCGTTGCCTATATTTATTTTGCTATCGAAAATATAGCATGATGCGTGAGTGAAGTCAAGCAGCTTTTTTGCTAATCCAGTTTTAACTTATAAACCTCCCGTCTCTTTGAATCTTTTCCACACGGGGAACATTTCGGGTCCTGTCGACGTCTTCATAGTAATCCCGATGAGCATAACCAATTGATAGCAACGAATAACAATGTTAGGAGGGCACCATGCAACAGGTTACACGATATTGGGGACTTCAACAGTGGTCCGTCGTACTCGCCACTGGACTCTTGATCGCTCTAGCAAGCACGGGATTGGCTGCGTGCGGTTACAACGGTTCTCCTCAGAGCAGTACACCTTCGACTCAGCCTCAAACACAGGGAACTCGATCTTCAGGACAGGTGACCCGGCCTCAGATACAGGGAACTCGACCGCCGACACAGATGACCCCGTCTCGGGCACAACAGTGCGGCGCCGTGCAAGGATACGGACGCCTGGAAGTGGTACCGATTGACAACGGTGCGGAGCAGGCGGAAAACTGTTTCTGGCTGGCGTTTCAACACTGCCAACCTGCTACGCTCATCTTCATCACGAATAACCTTGCAACGAAGCTCATCCGCACTTTTGAGATCCATGACAATCATGGCACCTGCTCGATTTCAGATGCGAGGCAACAGCGCATCGCTTCAACTCCGCCTGCGCCAGCCACCATCTATACCTGCGCGGGTCTGATACGGCATCCGCGTGCCCTGGACTTCACCGCATGCGGCCAGGATGGCACGGTCGTTGTGTTAGGTTCGTGAATGTTAGGGTGTGTCCTTTCCTTGCTGATAAAGCGATAGTGACACACGCAAGCGGTACCTCCCTTATTGTGCCTGCCATACCTGCACGGTTTGATCCGAAGAGCCGGAGGCGATATATTGTCCATTCGGCGACCAGGAGACAGCGCGTAATTCATTTGTATGGCCATGGTAAGTAAAGAACGTGGCTAGCGTGCTGGCGTCCCATATCTGCACGGTATCGTCGATACTGCCAGAGGCAATGCGAGTTCCGTCAGGTGACCACGCAAGAGAGAAAATGTTCATCGATTGGCCTTTATAAGCGAGTATGTTGTTCGTCAAGGGATCCCACAGGCGCACTGTGCCATCGATGTTGCCGAGTGCAATGCTTTTACTATTGGGCGACCACGCCAGGGAAAATTCCGCGTCCTGGTCGTTCTCAGGGTAGGTGAAAACATTCTGACCACTTCGTACATTCCAGACTGTCGTTGGAATGCTGCTACCTGCAACTACAATATACATGCCATCGGGTGACCATGCCAGGGCATGTATCTTGCCAGAGGGAACAGCGTATATAAGTCCTGTTCTTCCCGTTCTTGCGTTAAAGACGCGCACAAGGCTACTGCCCATTGCGGCAGCGATGCTCTTGCCATCGGGCGACCATACGATAGAATATACTCCCGGGTCACCGCCGCCAGAAGTCGCTTGTAAAGCGCCAATGTGCGAGACGACGGCAGCGGCAGCCTGGAAACGATAGGTCAGGTAGAGGCTGCCATTGGTGGGATTCCAGATCTGTACGGAGCCTTTTAAGTCTCCTGAGGCAACGCGTGTTCCATCAGGGGACCATGCCACGGTTGTCACTTTCGCCGTGTGTCCACCATAGATTATTCTGTTGTTGCCGGTGAGGGCATCCCAGACCTGTACTGTCTGGTCATCGCTCGCCGAGGCAATGCGCGTGCTATCGGGAGACCATGCCACGGCGTTCACAGTATCTTGATGACCCCTGAAGGTATATATTGTATTGCCCATTGTAGAATAGGGATTAGGCTTCATCACAGCAATGGTAGGGTCTTTCATGCTTATTACTTGCCGAGATATAGATGTATACGCGAATATACCAAAGGCCACAGCGTTTACAGCTGCTATTGCGAGCACTATAACACTAACGATGCCAATGCGCCGGAGCGAACTGTTTCTGGCTCGACGAGGGGTGTAACTTGTGACTTTATCCCAACGCGTTGTTGTTTCCTCACCATGGTATGGTAGTTCGCGATTTTCATACTCTTGCTCTTGCATGCGTTCTCCTACAATATCGTTCATATGCTGTTTCTCTCTCTTTCCAGCAGTATTGTTCTGCCTGAACTGGAAGGCAGTGCTAAAGGGATTGGCGCGCGGTTTTTCTGGCTCTCGCTGCAAAGCCTGTATATGGTGAGTTTGCATATCCTGTTGTGTTGTTGGAACCTGCTGGTTAGTTACCTGTCCTATGGCTCCTGGGGCCGCTTGTGGCGCGTTCATGCTGCCAGACTGTCTCCATTGCAGCGCCATGTGGGCTGCCTCGCGTACTGTACTGTCGGTATCATGTAGTGTTGCCAATAATGGTTCTAAAGGGATGTTTTGCTCCAGTTTTCCCAGTGCCAGCGCCGCGGTCTCACGGATATGCCAATCAGGATCAAGCAATGCCGCGGTGAGTGAATCTACCGCGGCTTGCCCACCTGTTGTCCCCAGCGCGTGTACTGCTGTCGCTCGAACGGTGGCATCTTCGTCATGGAGGGCGGCCAGGAAATGCTCTCTTGCTGCTGTTGTACGGGTCTTTTCCAGCGTTCGTATGGCGGCTGCCCTGACGCGCCAATCGCTGCTTTTCAGCGCAGCAGTCAGTGCGCCTGGATCACCAGAAGGGAGAATCGCCCCACCGTCCAGCCCGATGCGACTCAACACGGCAGGCGCGAGGGTTGATGGAGCATGCGTATTACCAGCAGTGTGGTTGCTGTTGCCATGATCTTCAATTGGATGTTGTCCGTTGTTCTGGTGCTCCATCGGTGTATCTCACTTGCTCTTTTGTGTTTCCAGGGTTTTCCGTAAAAGCCGTGTGCCGCGATGCAGGCTGGATTTTACCGTGCCAATCGGTTGATTGAGCAGTTTCGCTATTTCGCGATAACTCAGTTCCTCGAAATAATAGAGGTTTATTGCTTCACGGTACTGTTGTGGGAGCGTACACACAAGCGTTTCAAGCTCGTGTATACGCTCGCGTTCCTCCAATACTACTTCTGGCTGTTCGTGTCTATCGTTCTCAATTTCGAGGTGCGAACTCTCTTCCGACATATCCAGGGGTACCTGTTGTAACCTGGCTGTGCGCAAACGGCTGTAAAAAACATTCAGGGTGATTTTGAAAAGCCAGGGCTGGAGTTTGAGCGCCTGTACTCGCTCCGGAGGGTAATCGCCCAGCGCATAGTAGGCGCGGATAAACGCCTCCTGCACAATATCCTCCGCGTCCTGTAAGCTCCCAACCTGGCGCAAGGCAAAGGCATAGAGCCGGTGCTGGTAGGCCAGTACCAGTTGTTTGAAGTAGCGATCCAGGTTGGTTGCTAGCAGTCCCGGCAGCTCCTCATTACTCTGAGCCATGTCTTCCGTTCCGTCATGTTTTTTCGCATATGCTTCTATACGGTAGAATGCAAAAAAAACCGTTCATGTTGCATTCTTATCCAATATGCATTGTTATAAATAGAACGAAAAAGCAGGAAGCGTCACGCGAAAATGCTGACACTTCCTGCTTTTTCAA
>JBGQJX010000249.1:0-6164 GCA_041499255.1 Ktedonobacteraceae bacterium
CACAACCTGTGATGCGAGATCGCAAGCGCTCAAGATGGAACAGTTTCTCGATGTTGCTCGGGATTGGACTGGCAATGACGTTCGTGCTCGGCCTCGCGCTTATAGTCATTATCGGGCACGGCAGTAGCGCTGCAAACGCTTCAGGAGGGCCAACAACAGGAGTCGCTCCTGGATATGGGTCTCTCAACCATCCAAAGGGGACGTGCGGCAATGCTGGCCAGGCTCCCTGCTCCGCTGTCGACCCTGGTTGGTTCCCTATCGGAGCGGAGTCACCGGCTGTCGTTGCATCGGCGATTAGCAGCAGTCAAACATTTGTTACCCTTGCCCAGCAGTACGGAGTAACCTCCTTCGATATCCCAGCGCTGGTGCATGCCTACGGAGCGCATACAGGTCTGGACTATTACGACGACGACCACTGGGTCGTCTCCGTGCGCAATAGCACGGGCCTGCGCTGCGGTCTCATCGACTTCGTCTATGATCGTGCGCACTCGCGCATGCGCTTCTCCTCATATGGAGTGCTCACAGCAATGGACCCGCATGCGCGCCAGCCCTTCCCCTACATGTCGTCGTCAGTTGCGCTCTCGCTTTTACAGAGCCAGCGCAAACTCAGCGCGTTGGCAGGCACGCGTCCGGAATTGATCTTCTTCCCAATCGACCCCAGTTTCCCGAACCTGAATTCACCGGTTCACAAGTGGGCCGGCGGGGGCAATTCAGCGATGAACCCCATGTGGCTTATGGTTGGGGCTGATGGGCACGATTACTTCCTCGGAGCGAACCTGAACATCTACGGGCAGCCGAACCTGCCCATAGCCAGAGGACAACCCTAGGAGGAGGGCAGATCATCTCTCGTGTTGTAGAATCAGCGCAGCCATTGAAAATGCGAATAGAGCTAAGAGCATCGTTTTATAATGTGCGGAAGCAGCTTGCGCGATTGGTCGTTGGAGCAACATGTTCTCGCGATACTGAAGGAGTAAGATATAATGACGCCCTTACAGCAATACACCCACCGCTCCTATCTGGCTGCGCTCTACTTCCTCGTACTCATCGCGCTACTTTCGGCGTGCGATGCCGGGCTAGGAGGTACTTCCCCCACCCCGGCATCCACAGCAACGCCCCCCCGGCTGGATAGTTCGCCCAAGGGTCCAGGTGGGATCACCGTCACGGCAAGCCCGAGCAACTGCTTCTTTGGCAACGAATCTCCAGCTTCGACCAGCGGTTGGAACGTGTACAAAGATGGCCGTTTTCCCTTCAAATTTGCCATCCCACCTGGCTGGCGAGTTGGCTCGTTTGTGGATGACAGCGGGAACGATTATATCGTGCTGGTGTTCCCACCTGGCAGTACCACCCCGGTAGGTCAGGCAGGGCTGGCCGATCAGGAGCATTTTTCAATTACGATCGCACTCGCTGGCACGGCGAATACCTATGCAAACGACCCGAATTGGAGTCCAGAGGCGGGTGGTATTACAATCAGTGGCGTCAAGACTATCCTCTATGATCGAACCACACCAGATTGCGCAACAGTAAACCGTGCTGCTACCTCCGATTTCGGGCAACATCATTTTACGTTCTTTCTGACCTCCATTCCTGCAAAGGCAAAAGTGGACATTGCACTCTTTCTAGGTGTACTACAAAGCTTCATCTACAAGCAGTAAGGATATCCGAGGCAACCAGTACATCCTGCATCATTTGCTGCATAAGGAATCGGGTCACCGCCTCGATGCTGTGGGTCTGTTGATAGAGAGCTATTTGACTATCTGCGCCCGTCCCCCGTGGATCACTGAGCAACGCGCGCAGATAGTCTATCTCGCGACGACTGCCCAGATCATCAACCACCTCGTCTACAAAATCAAGCAGTTCGCTGATTGCCTGCCGCATGCTGAGGTGACGACCCTGTACAAAATCGAGCACTTCAGCATCCAGGCCCCAGCGTATGGCACGCCACTTGTTCTCCTCTATGAAGTGGGCCGGTAACACAGGGGTACTCAGTCCTCGCTCGTAGAGCCAGCTCAACTTCGCGACGAGCGCCTGGCAGAGGGCGGCAAGTGCTATCGTGTCGTCAAAAGTGGCAGGCATATCGCAGACGCGGAACTCGATCGTTGGGAAAAATGGATGGGTACGAATGTCCCACCAGATCTTTTTGCCATCTTCAATACATCCCATCTGGATCAAGGTCTGTATATAGGCTTTCAGATCTTTGTAGGATGGGAATATCTCCGGAATCCCACTGCGGATGGAAGTCCTCCAAATGACAGAGCGATACGATTTGAGACCAGTGAGCCGACCGGCCCAGAAGGGTGAGTTGGTCGATAAGGCAAGCAAATGGGGAAGCCAGGTACGAAGTTGATTCATCAGCGCAACGGCTTGCTCACGGCTCTCAATGCCAACATGGATATGCAAGCCGAAAACCAGGTTGCAGCGTGTGGCGTCCTGAAATTCCTCCTCCAATCGGGCATACCGTTCATAAGGCGATATGGGATTCTCCTGCCATAACGCAGTAGGATGAGTACCTGCGCTGATCAGCGCTAATCCCTCCTCTCCCACCAGCCGCGCCAGTTTGGCTCGCAAAAGGCCCATCTCCTTACGGGCCGTCGGGATGTCTGGTAAGATATCAGAGATCAGTTCCACCATTGACTGGTGCTGTTCTGGCTTGATTTGCTCACCGAAGATGGGATACCCTTTATCCATAATGGTCTGAATGCATGGACACAACTGGCCAGTCTGGCGGTCCACCATCTGAAACTCTTCTTCGATTCCAAGGGTAAAACGTGTTTCCATACCCCTGCTCCTTCCCACTTCTCGCGTGTAGAGGAACAAATGCATAAGCTGTTCCAGCACTGGCATGCTAAAACCCCATCCATCCACTTGTCTATGAGACTTTCCATGAACTCTGGCAGAAAATAAATCGCAGGTTACCCATTCTCAATCATAGTCTATTTCATTGGTTTCACAAATCTGTCTCATTTTTGGGCGCCACCATTACAAAACGGTCACATTTCGCAGTTCATATGCATAAAGCGCTCCCTCCTATTTGACTATCTGAAATATTCCCAGGAAATCCTGGCGCTCTCCAGCGAAGGAATGTGAGGGTGATCATGCTCGACAATCCCCCACAGGCCGCGAGCTTGCGCAAACGCGCAAATGCTCCGCATATCCAGCAAACCTTTGCCAACTTCGGTCATCGAACGATCAGCAGCCATATCTTTGAGATGAATAAGCGCGACACGGTCTGCCAGTGTTTGAAGATACGAGGCTGGATCAACACCTGCGTAAGCAGCCCAGTACACATCCAGTTCGATCTTGACGAGTGAAGGATCAGTAACCTGAAGCAAATAGCCGAGGAGATAGGTCCCATCAACGCGAGTAAATTCGAAATCGTGGTTGTGATAGGCAAAAGTGATACCGTGCTCCCGGCAGCGCTGCCCGATAGTACTCAAGCGAGGAGCCAGCGCCTGTATCCCCTCTCGCGTGCGCCACTCGTTCGCCAGCCATGGCAACACTATAAAGGAGCAGCCAATATCCTGGCAATACTGCATCGCTGCGTCCAGTTGCGCGTCTTGTAAAGCATCCAACCCAAGATGAGTACTGGCTGCGCGCAGCCCCGTCTCAGCCAGCAATGCCGCCATCTCTTGCGATGACAGGTTCCCATAGCCGGCGAATTCTACACCACTATATCCAATCTGCGCCACGCGCCGCAGTGTTCCAGCAAAATCGCTTTTGGTCTCATCTCGTACGGTATATAATTGTAGAGCCACCCGAAGAGCGTTCATGCTATATTCTCCTTTTGCGTTCGATACCACCTGCATTATTTCTTTCTCCCAGCAATATAGCACACGCAGGTACCATGTTGATTACTGTGCCATAATAGAGACAGTAATATGAAAGCATTCTTCTGAATGCTCAACATGCAGAGAAGGAAACTTTTGATCGGCCTATGAACAGGAAAACCCCCATTGGCATCATCGGATGTGGCAACATCAGCTCCACATATCTCGAAACAACCCGCCTCTTTGACATTTTGCAGGTCGTTGCTTGTGCGGATATTGATATGGAGCGAGCGCGAAGACAGGCAGAGAAATACGGCGTTCCCAGAGTATGTACCGTAGAGGAGCTGCTGGCTGATCCAGAGGTCGAGATTGTCGTCAATCTCACCGTCCCCAACGCACACGCTGAAGTTGCCCTTGCAGCGCTTGCTGAAGGCAAAGCAGTCTATAGCGAAAAGCCATTAGCGACCAGGCGGCCAGACGGGAAAGCCATCCTGGAAGCCGCGCACGCTAAACAGTTGCGTGTTGGCAACGCGCCCGATACCTTTCTTGGTGGTGGTTTCCAGACCTGCATCAAGCTGATCAACGACGGGCAGATCGGCACACCTGTTGCAGCAACAGCATTCATGTTGAATCACGGCATGGAACATTGGCACCCCGACCCCTATTTCTTTTACCAACCCGGCGCTGGCCCCATGTTTGACATCGGCCCGTATTATCTCACAGTGCTCATTGCCATGATGGGGCCTATCCGTCGCGTGACCGCCTCAACACGGATTACCTTTCCCGAACGTACCGTGACCAGTGAGCCAAATGTCGGGATGAAAATTCCTGTCAATACCCCGACGCATATCGCTGGGATCATGGAATTTGCGAGTGGCGCCATTGCTACGCTTGTCACCAGTTTCGATGTCTGGCATCATCGCTTGCCATTTATTGAAATCTACGGCACGGAAGGCACACTGAGCACGCCCGATCCCAATCGCTTCGATGGCCCGGTGTATATTCGGCAGGCGAAAGATAAAGCATGGCGCGAAGTTCCTCTCACACATGGTTACACCAGCAATGTGCGTGGAATCGGGATCGCCGATATGGCCCATGCGATGCGTTCCGGTCATATACATCGTGCCAATGGAGAAATGGCCTATCATGTCCTCGACAGTATCGAATCCTTCATGCAATCCGCCGCGGAAGGAAGACATATCATGCTAACCAGCACGTGCACCCGTCCTGAACCATTGAATCCAGGTCCACTTACATGGGAAGAGAACAGGGTCGAATAAATCGGCTTCTCTACACCCCGGCAAGTCGCGCCGCGTGCGCGATCAGCGTGTGAACACGGCTGCCGAAAGCGGCGAAACGCTCATCCTGTGTTTGTCCTCGTTTCCAGCGGACATAGATCTGCTGGATGATCACTGCCAGTTTGAAATAGGCAAAGATCATGTAATAGTCTATGGAGGAGAGATCGCGGGAACTCTTGCGCGCATAGATTTCCATGAAGGTCTCCCTGCTCACAAACCCGGGAAGCATAGTCACCGTGGGGAGTATCGTCTTCAGTTCTTCAGGGTCATCTGCGGTGGCCCAGTAACTTAAAGATATAGCAAGGTCGAAGAGGGGATCCCCTATTGTTGCCATCTCCCAATCAAATACGGCGACAGGACGAGTGAGGTCGTTCGCGTCGAGCATCATATTGTTCAGCTTAAAGTCGTTGTGGATCAAGGTAGGCGCGGGGCTTTGCGGAATGTGCGACACGAACCAGTCGGTGAGAGCTTCTACGTACGGTATGTCGTCCGTCTTGGCGCGATGGTAGCGCTCAACCCAGCCTTTCACCTGGCGCTCGAGGAAACCCGGAGGATGACCAAATGTACCAAGCCCGGCAGCATGCCAGTCGATGGCGTGAATTTGTACCAGCGTTTCGATCACTGCGTAGGAAAGTTGCTCGCAGAGATCAGGAGTTGGCGTTACTCCTGGTGGGAAGGAGGTATTCACAACCACCCCTTCGCGCCGTTCCATTACATAAAAAGGCGCCCCTATGATAGCTGGATCATCGCAGAAAATGTATGGTTTTGGCGCGAGAGGAAAGACCGGGTTGATCTTCTGCAAGAGACTGCACTCCCGTTTCATATCGTGCGCTTTTGGAGGTACCGGCCCAAACGGCGGGCGGCGCAGTACTCCTTCCCAATTGCCGATCTGCAGCAAATACGTCAGGTTAGAGGCGCCAGAGGGGAACTGGCGCACCTGCAAGGTGCCCTCTCCTATATCCTCAATCTGGTCCCGCAAGTAATGCTCAACCTTTTCGAAATCAAAGCTCTCTCCAGCACGAACAGCAATCGTTTCATCCAGGCTATCCATTAAGTTCTCCTTAAAGATTCTTTCATGAGCAGTTTACAACATACCAGGCTC
>JBGQJX010000250.1:0-6150 GCA_041499255.1 Ktedonobacteraceae bacterium
ATGGGTTACCGATCTTGCGTGCGCGCCCGTTTAATCACTTTGGGCCACGCCAGACAGCTACGTTTGTAGTAGCCAACTTTGCCCGGCAGATTGCTATGATCGAAGCAGAAAATGCCGAGCCTGTGTTATCCGTAGGTAATCTTCAAGCTCGACGGGACTTTTTGCCAGTAGAGGATGTTGTGGCTGCTTATCTAGCAATTGCTGAGCAGGGGCAGCCAGGTGAGGCATACAACATTGGCTCAGGTCAAGCGCGTTCAATCAGAGCGATTCTGGATCTACTGCTAACTTTTGCAGGAACGCCCATTCAACTGCGCGAAGATCCGGCGCGACTACGGCCTGTAGACGTGCCATTGCTAGAGGCTGATACCTCACATCTACGCGCGGACACGAATTGGAAACCAGCTATGCAATTCGAGTTCGCTTTAAAACGGACACTCGACTATTGGAGAGCAGTCGTAAACTCCGAGCGTCACGAGCAGCGGTAGGCTTAACTCCAGGCGGATAGCTAAAAGGGCGCCGGTTCTTCATTGAAGAAGCGGTCGACATCTTTGATGCTGGCCGTTCTCCTGGCTGGAGGTAGGGCCTCGAGTACCATTTTGCCATAGCCTTTGGTGTAGAGGCGAGTGTCGAGAATGGCCATGACGCCGCGATCATCGCGCGTGCGCAGGAGGCGTCCGAGGCCTTGTTTGAGGCGCAGGACGGCTTGAGGCAGCACGTAAATGCCGAACCAGTTTTCGCCAGCCGCTTTCATCAGAGCTATGCGCGCCTCGTGAACCGGGTCGTCGGGCGGATCAAAGGGAAGTTTATCGATGACCACCAGCGAGAGTGCCTCGCCAGCGATATCGACACCTTCCCAGAAACTTTTTAAGCCAAAGAGAATGGCCCCTTTTTCCTCGCGGAACTGGCGCGTTAGCTCGATGCGCGGCATATCGCCCTGGCGCAATAAGGGGTAATCCAGGTGCGGCGCCATAAGGTCAAAGGCCTGGTCGAGCATACGCCTGCTGGAGAAGAGCAGGAAGGCGCGCCCCTGGGAGAGCTTGACCAGGCGATACATTTCGCGCGCAATAGCTTTCGCGTAGTCATCTGATCCCGTGCCATAGACAGGGGCGGGCAGGTCACGCGGCACATAGAGCAGGGCGTTGCTCTCGTAGTCGAAGGCAAGCGGCAGAATGCGCTCGATCACCTTCTCCGGGCTTTCAAGCAAGTCAAGGCCGGTGCGGCGGCGGAAATAGGCAAAGTTGGGGCCTTTGTCCTCGGGGTTGGCGGGATTTGGGCCAATGGTCGCCAGCGTCGCGGATGTGCAGATGACATTGCATTGATCGAAGAGTTTTTCTTTCAGCCAGGCCGCGACATCCAGGGGAGCGGCTGACACCTGGAGCTGGAAGCCTCGTTGTCCTGGCCTGGCGACGCGCTCAACGTAGTAGACAAATTGGCCGGGCTGGTCGACGGAGAAGACCGTGCGGATATTCTGCGCAAGGTTTTGCGTGCGTTTGAGCAGCTTATCGTAAAGCTGGCTTTCTTTATCGGGCAGGTCTTTCGGACGCCGCGCGCGCAGCGAGTCGGCAAGGTCAGTGATGGCAGTGGCGAGTTTCAAGCCCTCTTCAATCGGTACCTGGAGATTCGCTCTGCCTTTAAAACCAAGATCGGCTGTCAGGTTCAGGCGATCCCAGGTATGCATCAGCGCTTTTTCCGCCTCGTCTTGCAAATGTACCAGCGTGTTGCTTTTAAGCAATTTCTGTGCCAATAACGTAAGAACGGAATTTTCGCTGATCGTGATGGTAAAGGAGCGGGTTGCCTCTTCTTCCAGGTGGTGCGCCTCGTCCAGCACAATCACATCGCGTTCGGGCAGGAGAAAACCGCCCATGGCCGCGTCCAGCAGGAGGAGGGTGTGATTGACGACGATAACCTGCGCTCGTTCGGCATTCTCGCGCATCTGGCGCACATAACAATCGGAGAAATAGTTGCATTTGCTCCAGGCGCACTGGTCGCTATCGCCGCAGACCTTGCCGCGGATATCGCCGGAAAGTTGAAAGTCGAGCGTTTCAAAATCGCCGTTGAATTTCGCGTCTGGATCATTAGTGATATCAACGAGGCGCATGAAGTCGCGGTTTTTGGCAAAGAACTGTATGCCTACGCGCTCGCTTTCCAGGCGATCAATACAGACGTAGTTGCCAATGCCCTTCACGAGAGCCGCTTCGAAGCGCTTGATGTGCTGCTGCACAAAGGGTATGTCTTTGTAAAAGAGCTGTTCTTGCAGCGCCTTGTTGGCTGTGCTGATAATGGCGACTTTGCCGGAACGAACAATGGGGATGAGGTAGGCCAGGGATTTGCCTATACCTGTGGCAGCTTCCGTGATGGTGGGAGTATTATGCGTGAGCGAGTGCGCGACGAGTGTTGCCATCTCGATCTGTGCGGGACGCTCTTCGTAACCGGGCAGGCTTTGCGAGAGAATGCCGCCCTGGCAGAGGTCCGCGGTGACGATGTCTGCCAGGTGGTATGCATCATTCTGGAAAGGAGTAGGAACGTTTCGAGCAATACCCCGCGCTATGTTATTTGCTGTATTGTCCTGATCTACCTGATCTACAGGTATCGATGGCGAGATGTCATGAGTGAGCGGAACTGGCGGGTAATCAGCAGGAGCAAGAGATTCCGGCAACTTTTCCCGCGACTTATCTGGCAGCCTGGCATCATCGTCTTGTTGCTGCGCAACATCATGACCATTTTTAGAAACGGGTTTGACGAATAAAAGCGGGGCTGGGCGCTTTGTCTCAGGGTTGAGAGAGAGGCCCATCAAGGCGTGTAAATAGTGGTCGGCAAAGGCCTGGATATGTTGAAAGCGCTCATCGGGATTGAAGGCGAGCGCCCGCAGGAGGACTTTTTCCACGACTGGCGAAATAGCACTGTTCAGGCTGTGGGGCGATGGTAAAGGGTCATGGGTTTGTTGATTGAGAAGCTCTGTTCGTTCTGTCGCCGGGTAGGGGCGCTGGCCACAGAGCCATTCGTAGGCCATGACGGCGAGGGCGTACTGGTCACTGGCGGCTGTTGGGAGGCCCTGCAACTGCTCTGGCGCCATATAGGGCGCTGCTGCTGTCGCTTGATGGGCCGGAAAGGGCAATTCTTGTAACGTAATGGAGAAGTCGGTGAGCAGTGTATTATCTTTAGCGTCGATGAGCAAGTTGCCGGGGTGGAGATTCCCATGCAGTATATGAGAGACGTGCGCGTAATGGAGCGCGCTGGCGATGGGTGAAAGGCGGCGCTTGACCTCGTCAGCAGGAATGTGCTGCCCTGGTGGGACGCGTTGGCGCATTGTTTCTCCTGGCACATATTGCATGACGAGATAGCCCTCGTCTCCGGTGTTATTGTCAACATCCTGGACGAGACCGGCATCGAGAAGCTCGACGATCTGGCGGTCTTTGAGCTTCTTGAGTTGTTTGGCGCGCAACAGGAAGGCTTCTTTGGCTTCAAGGGTGACGAGAGGGGTGTGAAATACTTTGATGACGATGTCTTTCTTGCGCTGTTTGCCAAGATAGAGACTGCTGGTGGAGCCGTTGCTGAGCAGGCGCGTGACGGTGTACGAGCCGATGCGCTGTGGCTCAACCTGTGTATCTGACATGAGCTTTTTCTCTCCCCTATGAGAACGTTTGTTTTGCATTTGCAAGTATAACATAGGGAGGTGTCAGGGCGCAATTTCGTATCCTACTTGACATGCGCCAATTGGTAGAGTATATTAGTGTGTAAAATACACTAAGTCGGTTATTGTGGTGGGAACGCGAGAGATAAGGAATGTACCTGATATTACAAGTATAGCATATCGCCTGCAATCAATGTTGCAGGAGAAAAAACGATAGCCAGGAAATGCTATCTGGTATGACAGCGTATGCGGAAAGAGACTGACGGCAGCGATGGAACAGACGGAAGAGCAGCGAGAATCGACGAATAATGTGCAGGGGAAGACGCCTGCGGTGGCGGAAGCGAAGGCGCATAGCTATGATGCGAGCAAATATGAACGGCCTTCGGTGACAGTGGACGTGGTGATGATGAGTCTGAGGCATCGAGACTTGCAGGTACTGCTGATTAAACGGCGCGCGTGGCCTTATGAAGGAATGTGGGCAATACCGGGCGGCTTTGTGAATATAGATGAGTCATTGGAGACGGCAGCGAAGCGCGAATTGCAAGAGGAGACGGGCGTGCAGGACGTCTACCTGGAGCAACTCTATACCTTTGGGGACCCCGGGCGTGATCCACGCACACGCGTGATTACTGTAGTCTACTTCGCGCTGCTGGACTCTGAGCGTTTGCAGGTCAGGGCTGCCGATGATGCCACAGATGTCGGGTGGTTTTCAGTATATGGCCTGCCGCCGCTGGCTTTTGACCACGAAAAAATACTACAATACTCTCTCGAACGTCTGCGGGGGAAACTCGATTACACCACGATTGCTTTTAGCCTTTTGCCTGAGCAATTTACGCTGCGTGAATTGCAGCGAGTATATGAGATTATCCTGCACAAGCGGCTGGATAAACGGAACTTCCGTAAGAAAATTCTCTCGACCGGCATTCTGGAAGACACGGGCGCCAAGAAGATGGAGGGGACGCATCGTCCCGCCAGGCTGTATCGTTTTAATCCAGCGGCAGAAGCGAAGCTATAAGCTCTAGCTCAACATTATACTACTTGTCTAGAGGGGCGTGTTGTGGGTAGGGTAAATGAAAAGGTCGAGCCTTCTCCCTTTATCCCGGTGCTCTCAACCTCGATGGTACCATACATGGCTTCCACGAGTTGACGAGTGATAGCCAGGCCAAGGCCACTGCCGCGGGTATTCCCATGCATATCGCGCTCAAGGCGGACGAACCGCTCAAAAATTGCCTCCTGTTTATTGGGAGGAACGCCATACCCACGATCTATAACGTTGATCCGCGCCATGTGCAGCTCCTTTTGTTCCATTGTAGCGGTAATGCAGATAGGTGTTTGCCGTGGGGAATAGCGCAAGGCATTAGCAAGGAGATTGCGAAAGATCTGCTTCAGTCGCGTATCGTCTGCCCAGACGATAATAGAATCGGGGATATTGACCGTGACCTGGCGCTGCTCCTGGAGGATGATAGGTTCAAAGAGATCAACAATGGATGCGCAGATCTCCTTAAGTGGGATGGCTGAGCAATCAAGAGAGGCAGTTTCGAACGGGATGCGGCTGGCATCCATGATGTTTGCTTGTAGGAGAACTAATTCGTCGCAAGCGCGCCGAGCTTTATTCACAAATTCGGTGCGTGTTTTTGGATCAAGGTGCTCTATCTCACCCAATAGTTCAAGATAGCCTTGTACGATGGTGAGTGGTGTACGTAATTCATGACCAGCGGTGGTTAAAAAAGCATCTTTGAGGTGATCGAGTTCGCTTAGTTTCGCGTAGGCCTGGCGCAGTTCTGAATACATGCGCGCGTTTTCGCGAGCAGTGGCGGTCTGCTCGTTGAGGTTACTTAGCAGGCGCGGGTAGGCCGCGCCGAGCAGGCCGATGACCAATGAAGCGACGGTGCATACTCCAACATAAATTGTCCAGGTGCTATCAGGAATGAGGGAGCTATCCCATGAAGATGTGAGCGTTGCCCATATACCCAGTAAGCTTGCTGCTCCTCCCACTGCACTGCAGAGGTAGAGTATCCAGGTGGGCGCGATGAGTTGATCGGGCCGTTTCGCGAAAAGTGAGCGGAAGCGATATAAGAGAACAGGGAGATCCAGGAAGAGGAAGATCATAGAGATGCACCAGATGACGTTTGTCGTGGCTTGAGAGATATTATAGACTTGTGCGGAGAATAGCGCGCCTTTCCCGATATAGAGTAGCGGCCCTAAGAAGAATATGAAGATGGTGACGGCAATGACAATAGTGGTCTGCGTTATAATAGCGCGAAAAGGAGCATGGCGGCGATTGACGTCTGCGAGATTGGTCGGGAGACGGTGATCCAGGGCGGAGACAAATAAGATGCGCGCGAATGTGATGTTGTACATGACAGAGACCAGTACAAAGAAGCCGATGAAGATGAGACCTACTATCATCGCTGCAGGCGCGCCAAAAACCATGCCGACGGCTGTGAGTGTTGAATATGTAGAGCTTGCCTGGCTTGTTGGCACCACTACCATGACACCAAATGTCCCTATGATGTAGG
>JBGQJX010000251.1:0-6149 GCA_041499255.1 Ktedonobacteraceae bacterium
CACCACTCGAATTCAAGCGCGATATAGGAGGTACGCCGCTCATGGTTGTAGGGTGTGGCTGATTCATTGCCGCCGAGAACGTAGTACTCCATATGCCGTTCGCGACCACCGAAGGTATCGAGGCGATTGGGACGGAGATCGCCGTCTAGCGCAAGAGGCAAGGCCGCGGTCAAGACGGTTGATTTGCCGGAAGCGTTCTCCCCTGCTAGGAAGAGTCGTCCATGAGGTATCTCAAATTCTTGCAGTCCGTAAAGCCAGAAATTTGTCAGCATGATGCGACGAAGGCGATAGCCGTGTGGTCCTCCCGCTTGCGCCTGCAGCACTTCGACGAACATCTCGAGTTGACGTTCCAGCGTCTTCTCTGATGCACCGTTTAGCGATATAGACCATTCGGTAAAATTATCAAGTGTGTATTGCATATGGTTATCCCTCTTCTGTGATACCCCTCCCGCATCGCTATGTCGAGCGGAACGCAGGGGAGCTGGCATACGCTCTCATCCCCACCTTTGGGGTTATCTTCATTCTGACTCATCCAGGCCAGGCAATGTTAAAGTCATTGATTTGGGTTTACTTTTTCCGGTTAATTTTTGTTCCAGTCCCGTTTTGTCATAGCTCGCGCTATAGCGGGCCGCTGTCGGCAATATCAGTATATTACCTGCTCCATCGGGTCCGCGCAGGAGGCCGACCTGACGCATCTTTTTGTAGACATCGTTCAACAAGCTGCGCGAACCTTTGCCGCGTGCCTCATTACCCCAGTTCTCTCCATAGCGCTCACGCAGAGTGTAAAAAAGCGCGTTCATATCCTCCGATGTTACGTGCACACAACCGTACCTATCGGGCATAGACCATACACCGGTGGTTACTTGTTCGCGGATGGCCGTACACATGAGCACTGCCATCTGATCGCTAGTGCCAAAGGGGGTAAGGCTGGTGACGGGACCCGAAGACATGCCACTGGCACGCACAATACAGGCATAATCGCGTTTTACATCGAGGAGCCAACCAAATGTTTCAAGCAGTTCATTGGCTATATCGTCAGCATGCGCTAGTAGTTCTGCAAACGCTTCGGGATCATCATACCTGAGCAATGCAGGGCCGAGCAGCAGCGTACGCCAGGCTCTTACCAATGGCTTGATGGCCATAACGGGAAAAAGATCCCTGACATACCCTTCCCCCATCTCCCCAATATTTTGTAGCAGCGTAGGCTGCAACGTCTTTCCCTCGTTATTGAGATGTGTAGCGACCATGGCCAACAATTGAGGGTTGAATGCAGAAACGAGAGAACGTATTACATCAGTGAACTCGTACAGTACGTCGGCATCGGCTGACTGTTCGACCCATTCCTTCGTCTGCCCATCTACCAGTTGCACGCCTCCCATATCTTCCAGGTATTGCAGAGCGCGTTGAATACTGTAGCGATCTGTTGGTCTGCGAAAATCGAAGGCTGTTTCCCCATCAACCTCTGAACGGGATTGTTCTTGAATTTGTTCGGCCAACTGGGAGAGCAGGAATTGTTGTTCATTGCCACGCCCTGTAAGCTGGCGGTTTTCAGCAAAGCTAAGAATCCAGGTGAGGCAGGCAAAATCTTTTGGTTCCTTCAGACGATCGTACATGTAGCCGGGTGTGGTTGCGCTAAGTTGGCGCACCAGGCGAATGACGGTAGCGCCGCGCTGAATACGCCAGCCAGTATTCTGGTCGTGCCAATTCTGTAGGGTGTAATAGTGGCGATTGACCAGTCGAAATAGATCAATCTGTTTCGAGAGGATGACTCCCTTTTCCATCAAGGCTATATGCGCTTTTGTGATTTCGGCTGTGTAGGTGCGCTGGCGGGATATCGCCAGGCGATTAGTACTGACTGCCGCTGCCGGTTCCATAACTGGTTCCGGTGAGTATTCTGCTTGCGTGGCTGTAGAGATAGCCATTTCTTGATACTCTTCCATTACGCTGATCTCCCTTCATACCCTTCCCCAATTGCTCTATCGGCTCCACTGCGTTGCGTCCCCTCCCCTATTTCCTCACGCTGTAGACGATAGCATGGTAGCAGTAGAATGCCATCGGGTGCTCGCAGGGCGGTGTAAGATTGCTCATCCGGGTTGAGCAGGACAATTATTGAGCCGTCCGGGGCGCGGTATTGGCTGCGCGCATCGCCCTGGCAGCCATCAATCACTGCCATCAATACGGCGCGTTCTTCAATAGAGACAAACTTGATCATGCCAAGATCAAGGTAGGTTGAAGAGAATAGTTGAGAGAAACGCTGGAGTTCTTGCTGGCGCTTTTCCTCGTATTGATGTACCAGGTTACGAATGATGGTGCGGTTATCAATAACCGGATCTTCTAAGGGATGTTCCCCGCGATTGGCGCGACTGATCGGTCGCAGGCGCAGGTTGACGGTTGGAGGAGCTTGCCACGCGTTGCCTTCTTCGGCGTCAAATGTTGCGCCTGGTGTGCCAGCGAGACTTTCAGGCAAATGGACAGGAAGAACATTGGCGAAAGCAAGGCTGAAAAGTTGTTGAGCAATCTCACCATCTTTTGCCTGTAGCAGTTGCTGAGCCAATATATGCAAATTGGTTGCGTAGTTCGCGTTTGGCCGCGCAGAAGCTGCCAGTACAGAGGCACGACGTACAACCTTATCCACTTCAGCGAGAGCGTTACGACGGAAGGAATCTGCATTTTTCCCCAGGGCGAACCAGTTCATCAGCGCTTCCACCTGGTTAGAAGCTTCTTGCAGTAACTCGTCCTGGGTTGATCTGTTCTCTAGAGTTGGCGCGGGTGGCTCAAGGTGTTGAGCAATGATTTCAACGAGGCGCTCTTTTTTCCCAGTCTCGCTCCATGTAGCGAGCAATGTGCGAATGCGGCGACTGTATTGTGTCAAGGCTTGAGCAAATCCATGCACATATGCCACAACGGCTGCTTTGTAGGACTGGTACGCCTCAAAATCAGGACGTCCTTGCTGCGCAGCTTGAAGCATGTTGGCGAGATATTGAGCGGCTTCACGCGCCATAGTATTCCATATCTCGAACGCGCGCTGCCATTGCTCGGCTATTTCACGGCTACTTATTGGTGTGAATTCAAGCGATGGTGAAGATACATGTTCATCCAGTGTCTGCAGCCAATGCCACAGGTGTGGCAAGTCTCCCTGGCGCAATGAGCCTTTACCTGTACTTGCGCGGTTCTGCTCGTCGAGGAAGGTCTCAATGGCGATAGCTTCAGGGGTTGCTTGATACAGCAGCGCTGGAGAGAGGAAACTGGCGATGGAGGTAGCCCTGCTTGAGTCGTAGATAGTGGTTATATTGCCCCATTCTTTGAGGGCAGCCAGGTCGTTCTGACATTGTTCGAGGGTGTATTCGGCATCAAATGTTGCGCGTAACGCGTCACGTACTTCCTGGGCAGTGAGTTGGTAGCGATATAACTCACGGTGGCATTGGAGGAAGTAGCGCATGATAACGCGATACCAGCGTATGCGATTAGAGTTGACCAGGTAGCTGAAAATGGGCAAGCGGTCGGTGACATTAAAGACAGAGGGAGATAAAAGACTCTCAGATGTTGAGGCTTTGCCCACAACCTGGTTTTCTGGAGAATGAAGAACAGTATCTTCCTGCAAAATATCTTTAGTATTGCTGATTTGTCGGTTAGCCTCATGCATAGTGTATTCGTTCCAAGCGCCTCTCCATTGATCTGGTATAACCCATTCATGATAGGCGCTATTGTAACATGTCTTGAACTTAATGCGTATCCCCTGGCACTTATATCTCCCTGAAGTACCTACTGTTGTTGTTCTTTTTGTAGTTTACATAAGTGGAAATTGGGGTTGCAAGAGAAACGTCGAGTCACGGTATTCATCTACGTATTACATCAGACGTGCCTTTTTTGTGCGTTAGACCTCAAGGTTGTTCAGGTGGTCTGAAATGTATCATTCCTGTTGCTTTGGATCTTGCGCTCGTAGGATTGTCTGGATGACCTCCAGCAGGGAGTGGTAGATGGTAGCCTGCGCCTCCTGGATGCGTGGAATATGATCACTGGGAGCAATGATACAGAAGTCCACTGCCGGGGAGTGCGCTATCTTACCGCCGTCGTACCCAGTTATTCCCACTGTGAGTAAGCCTTGCTTTTTCGCCTGCTCAAAGGCCAGCAGCATATTCGACGAGTTGCCGCTTGTGGAGATGCCAAGTGCGATGTCTCCACGCTGGCCAAAGGCAATAACCTGGCGGGCAAAGATAGAGTCGAAGCCGACATCGTTCCCAACCGCCGTTATTACCGCAATATCGTTGGTCAAGGCGATTGCTGGGAGTGGTCGACAGTCAGGGAAAGGTGGAACGAGCAGTTCGCATACCAGGTCCTGAGCATCGGTGGTGCTGCCGCCATTGCCAAAGGCCAGCAGGGTGGCACTTGCGGCAAAAGCCTGTGCCATTGCCCTGCCCGTTGCGATGATCTGTTTCCCGGATTGTTCGAGCGTGGCTTGCCGTAAAGCAATTACTTCGCGGCATTTCTCCAGTGTCGAGTGACGCACCTGTGTTAATAGTTCATCGGCGCTGACTTTTCCTCCATCGAAAAGAAAGGGATAGAAGAGCCGATCATATTCAGAGCCATTAGCATTCATCTCAACACTCCTTCGTGTTCAAAGAAAATATGCACCAGCTCCCAGAGGACATGGTAAAGCGTCTCATGGGTCTCCTGTATTACTGCCGGGTCGTGGGCCTGTACAACAAAGCAAAAATCGAAATCAGCCTGTTTTATTAGTCCGCCACTGCCGCCGGTCAGACCCAGTGTGAGCAGGCCAATGGACCTGGCGGTCGTCAGTGCCTCTATGATGTTCATGCAGTTTCCGTCCGGCGAAAAACCCAATGCGATATCGTCAGGCCGTGCCAAGATTTTGAGCTGATGTGCGAAAGGGATACCTGGAGGTCTGGTGCCTCCTGCAACCGCAAGGCCAGTGATTGTCGCGCTATCATTGGTGAGTGCCAACGCCGGCAGCGCGCGTTTGCCGACAATCACCGGGTGCACAAACTCGACTGAAACGTGCTGCGCATCGGTTGCCCAGGCACCATTACCAAACGCCAGCAGCCTGCCACCTCTGTGAAAGCGTCGTGCCATCGACCAGCATGCTTCTGCTATCGTCGCTGATTCGGCGTTGAAGAATGCCTGTGGAACAGACATGCTCTGCTCAAAACGCGAGGTGACCAGGTCCAGTAAGTCTTGATCACTTATTTCCTGCATCATGGCTTCGCCTTATTTCATTCAATCTGGCTCTCATGTAACATCTTGAGTTCATCATCGTAGGCCTGACCCATTACTTGCAGGGCTTTCATGGTCTCGTGAGCCTCCAGTTCGTCGATCTTGCTCATGGCAAAACCAACGTGGATCAACACCCAATCCCCGAGTGAGACACCTTCCTCAGCTAAGAGTGCAATGCTTACGTTGCGCTTCACACCAGAGATTTCAACTCTGGCTATCTGGAATGTCTCATCAACGATCTCTACAATCTGGCCTGGAATACCAAGACACATAGTTGTTCTCCTATCCTCTTTTAAGCCGGGCTACTGCCACTGCCGCCTGACCCAGACTTATTCCGCCGTCGTTGGGCGGAACACGCCGATTGGCGTAGACCACGAATGACATCTCTTCGAGACGGGTTGTCAACAGCTCAAGCAGCATGCGATTCTGGAATACGCCTCCACTGAGAGCGACGGTATTCAATCCAGTCCGTGAGCGTGCTTGATAACAAGCGACTGCCAGCATATCAGCAATTGTGGCGTGGAAGCGTTTTGCTATCTGCGCTATGGGAACTCGAAGCTCAATATCTCTGACAATAGCATGAATCAGTGAGGTAACTTTCATTCTTTGCGTCACCCGATCAATGGCAAAGGGATAACTTGCTAGGTCATCGGGACAGGACGCGGCATGCATTTCTAACTCGATTGCCGCCTGGCCTTCATAGAGTGCGTGAGTACGAATCCCTAAAATTGCAGCTACCGCGTCGAATAGCCGTCCGAGACTGGAAGCTTGCGGACTATTGATGCCACGTACGATCATCTGTGACAGTGTGCGCCATGTAGAGCGATCCATATCACGTACAAAAGGGATATCCAGTTCCATAAATGCATCACCGAAGGCTTGCGACAGGTATACAGCGCCCATACGCCAGGGCTGGC
>JBGQJX010000252.1:0-6142 GCA_041499255.1 Ktedonobacteraceae bacterium
AATCAGAACAGCGTCGTATCGAGGGAAAAATTGAGATTATGACCCATAAAAAAGAAAGCAATTTCCCAGTTTCGAGGGAAGCGCATACAAAATTACAGCATTTGCTTGAGCAAATTCACGAGATAGCCAATGAACTGCACGTCAGCACGAAAAAGGAAGAGGCGGAAGCAGTGTTAGCAGATATCAACGAGCTGCCAGAAACCTCACAGATGGCGTTCCTCAAGGCCCTCTCGAAGGAACGAACGAGCGATGCTGCTGACGTTGTGATTGCGCTTAACAGGCTCAGCCCCAATAAAAGTATTCGCAAAGAGGCGCGCCGCTCCCTGCTGCGGCTGGAAGCAGCAAATGTGTACCCGCAATGGCAGCCCCCGATTGTGCGTACGCCGGTGGTTGGCCTGTCCCTTGCTCAGCCACCGCGCTTCTGGAAAGGCTATGTCTCGCAGTCACGCGAGGAGGGCGAGGTACAGCTTATTCTTTGCTGGGAACAGGGAATCGATTATAGCGAGGCCCGCATGTTTATCCTTCTCCTGGACTTCTGGGAACAGGGCTTGAAGGAATTCATTCATGATCAAACCAATAAACGCAACGTGGAGGCGCAGATTCAGTATATGCGGACGCAGTTGCCGGATATTACGCTGGCGGACTGCACACTGGCAGAGGCGCGACGCCTGGTGGAAGAGGCGCTCGCGGTGAATGCATGGCGGGGGACAACACCACATAAAGAGTACCGGCATTACCTCCCAATTTTCAAACAACTGGTCACCGATGCCGAGAACGTGGGAGAGGACCGAGGGCTGACCTTCATGAATCCTAATTTAGAGGGTGATGAGGTGGTAGCCACTTTTGTGACTGCCTGGGCGTTAGGCGACTTTGGGCTGAGCTATGATTTGCTGGCAAAAGATAGTCGTATACGCGAGGGGCTTGAGCGGGACGAGTGGGTTGAGCGGCGTCGCGCCTGGGCAAATGAAGCACGCCCCTCCCATTTTGATCTGAGTTTTATCCGCGAACGCGAAGTAAGCGCCCCTGTATTGTGGCTGCCTTCCTCGGTGAGTGGAAGAGGTTCGAGCACGCGTAAAGAGGTTGAGATAAGCTGGTCGCTAGAGCTGAGCGATACGCAACTGAGCGGCACATTACAAGAGATGCCGATGGGAACCGCGGTTTACAAAGAGACAGGGCGCCACTGGTACTGGACGAGTTATACACTGATTCGAGAACAGGGCGCATGGCGTATTCAGCAAATGACAGATGAGGGCGCCAAAGCGCAGAGCTTGACAATCGAAGAGTTACAGCAGCGTATCGAGGAGTATGACCAGCGCCTGAACGAGATTCTCCGGCAGAATCCGGGTGAGTCCGAGAAACGGGAGTTGACGGAAGAGCTGATCTGGCGCATGACGCAAACGATTTTTTACGACGACGCGCTGATCGCGCACCTGCCGCTTGAGCGGAAGAATTATGGAGACGCGTACACTCGCGCGATGAGTCTCGGCGCGATAGAGCGAGCAATCGTCTACCTGGAACGCCTGGCGCGCAATTTTGTGGAACAGCGGGGCGAACTCTTGCGACAACTGGGGATCACACAAAGCAGCCTTAGTGTATATTACAGCGAGAGAGGGTTGAATGAGCGTGCCGGGCATTTTGCCTCACTTGCCGAGGCGAGCATTCGCGAATCTCTCTCCCTACAAGATGATGTCGCGGGGCACGCGGTCCTGGCCCAACTACTGATGCAATACGATGATCGGCTGGATGAGGCAAATGAGCAGTTGCAGCGGGCCAAAGAGCTTGCGAGCAGCAGCGAAGAAGAGGCGATGATCGAGAACCACCTGGCGAATATAGCGGCTGCGAAGAATAAGCTTGAGGAAGCCTTGCAGCATTACCAGCGAGTCGCAGAAATCGATCCAAACTTTGAGGGAGTGTGGTTTAATATCGGTTTTATGCAACGCAATTTGAAACGTTACGCGGAGGCCAAGGCAACGTACTTACAGGCCATCGAGCGCGAACCGCTGGATATGCACCCCTATTCCGAGCTTTGTGCTATCTATATGAATGAACACGAACTAGAGAAAGCGCATGAGATCGTGGAGCGCGGCCTGCGCAACATTCCAAGGTCTGCCCATTTGCTCACGCTGCTGGCATCGATCTATATGGATAGTGGAGATATGCGGCGGGCGCAGTCGACGTTAGCTGAAGCGGAAGAGATCGACGAGAAGTTGGAGATTGTACAAACCCTACGCGAGGAATTGAACCGGCGCTTAAAGAAATAAAGAGATTGACTGGAAGTGACGGGAGCAGATCAGAAGAGTCAGGAGGACTGTGGACATGAACAAGAAAAAAGTGCAGAAAGTTACTGTTTCGCAAGCAGACGAGACCCAGGCAAAAGCGGTACTTGAGCAATTCCATACAATAGCCGGGGAACTGCATTCAAGTAAGAACCAGCAGGAGGTGGAAGCGGCGCTGTCGACTATTACAGCTTTACCGGAAGCAGCTCAGATGGCATTGCTGCTGGCACTATCCAAAGAACATCACATCGACGCGGCCGATGTTTTGATGGCGATTAACCAGCTCAGCCCAGAGAAAAGTATCCGCAAGGAGGCAAGGCGTTCGCTGATTCGACTGGAAGAGGCCAGAATATACCCGCAATGGGAGTCCCCTGTTGAGCAGATATCTCCTTTTGAAGCTATTAAAACAGCGATGAGTTTGGAGGGATCGAGTAACCCGCCTCACTACTGGAAGGGTATCTACAGCGATACTCGTGATACTGGCTTCGTACAAATGATGCTGATGTGGGAACAGGGAAAGGATTATAAAGATGTGCGCATCCTGGGATTTACGCTCGATTTCTTGCACGAAGGGGTCAAAGATTTCTATACCAGAATCAATAGCAAGCGGACTGCCGATAAACTGATTGAAGAGATTAAAGCAAAAGAAGAGGTTATCGATTGCTCTCTCGCAAAGGGCCGCAGTTTGATTGAAAAGGCCCTGGAAACGAATAAAAAACATGGCACACTCATAAACAAGGACTTCCGTCTTTCACGCTCGCTGGTGGACGAACTGGTGCTGGAAAATCCAGACATTGTTGCCGAGGAGGAGGAAGAAGAGGAGGAAGAAGAGGAGGATGAGGAAGCGATTGAGATCGACCCCAATTTACCACCTATAGAAGTTGTCACCGGTTTTGTCGAAGCCTGGGTAGATGAGGAGTATGTGCTGGCCTATCACTTTCTTGCCGATGGGAGCAGGCTGCGGGAAGGACTGACAGAAGAAGAATGGGTCGAACGGCGCGTGGAGTGGGCGGAGGACGCAGTGCCAGACTACCTGAGACCGGCTTTTGCCCAGGAACGAGAACCCAGGAAATCCAGTATCTGGCTGCCAAATACATTCAGTCGAAACGCAGCGGAGACGTATAAAGAGATCGATGCTGGCTGGTCAATTGTACTGGAGGATACTGCTGAGAAGGGCATATTACCAGAATTACCCGAGGAAACTATGCTCTACGAGGAAACGGGACGCCACTGGTTCTGGGTGTGTTTCAAGCTGGTAGAAGAGCCGGGCGGCTGGCGCATACATGACATGGTTGATGAGGGAAAGAACTCGCAAAGCATTCCAGCGGCTGAGCTGCGGAAACGCATCGAGAAGCATGATAAGGAAATTGAAAAAATTTCAAAGAGGCACCCGACAAAGGACCTTGATGCAGTGGAAAACGTTATGGAAGCTCTCTTCCATGTAACGATGGTTGTATATTACGACGATGCGCTGATCGCGCAGGATCCACTCGACAAAAAGGCATATCTTGATGCCATCAGCCGGGTAATGGTTTTGGGAGATTATGAGCGCGCTATAGTGTATCTTGAGGGTTTAGCACGATATTACCCTGAAGAACAGGTCGAGGCATGGCGACAAATTGGCTCAAACCAGCTGAAAGCCGGCCAGAAATATTACGACGAGGACGATGAAATACGTAGAGAACGCCTCCTGGTGTCGGCAGAGACAGTATTGCGCAAGTCGTTGGCCAAAGAGGATAACTTAGGGGCCCATTTGCTGCTGTCTGACGCGCTGCATGATCTAGGGGGCGACGATAAGCTTGAAGAGGCCATACAAGAGCTGTATAAAGCTCAGACGCTGACTAAGGATGAGAAGGTGTTGCAGAGCATCGAAAGTCAACTGGGCCATATGGCTATGGATAGAGAAGAGTATGAAGCTGCGCTGAGCCATTATCAACGCCTTGTAGAAATGAATCCGACCTATCCAGATACGCGATACAATCTTGGCCATGCATACGAAATGCTCGACAATACGAAAGAGGCTCTAGCTAACTACAAGCAGGCTATTGAATTAGAGCCTGATAATCTCAATGCCTATATTGGCCTTTCCGGAATATATGTGAGCGAGAAACAGGTATCCATGGCGCGTAAGGTCTTAGAAGAGGGAGCAGCGGCCAATCCCGATGCAATAGATTTACCCCTGGTGCTAGTTTCAAGTTATATAGAAAGCAATGATTTTGTCCGCGCCGAGGAATGGATGAAAAAAGCCGAGAGCATCGACCCCGACGATGAAACGGTCAGGATATACCGTCAAATGCTGACGATCACCAGGCTTCAACCAGCAGCGCGTAGCTTTATGCAAAAATCAAGGAAGCGATGATAGAAGAACGGAGTATTACCTATCATACGGTAATCCTGGGTGATTTGACGCGCGAGGGGGACGCAGCGGCTGACATTGCTGTGCTTGATAGTGATGGGGGAGAGCAGAGACAGACGCTGCGCGTCCCCACGGGGCTGCCGGGGGAACGAGTAACGATTGCCGTAGAGCCGCCGCCACAACGGCGTCCGGGAAGGCGCAGCCGTCGCTGGAAGACTCGCCCGCCACGCGTCTGGATTACGGAGATACACTCGGCTTCTCCACAACGAAGACAGGCACGTTGCCCTGTCTTCGGCGTTTGCGGGGGCTGCCAGTTGCAACATATGGAGTACGCGGCGCAACTTGCCTGGAAACGCTCTGTCGTGGAGCAACTGTTGCGCGACATCGGCGGATTTGAATGTCCACCACTGCGCGAACCGGTGGCATGTGACGATCCCTGGCACTACCGCAATCACATGCGTTTCTCGGTGAACCGCATGGGAGAGCCCGGACTGACTGCCAGGGGCACGCATCGCGTGCTGCCGCTGGCCTGCTGCCCGATTGCCGATGAACAGATCAATCGCGCTTTGTACGTATTCAGCCAGGTACCAAACGAGCGGCCGCAGGTTTTGATACGCTGCGGGAGCGCCACGGGTCAAATGCTTGTACAGCCACACCCGAACGCAGAGGTGCTGGAAAAACTGGCGGCAAGCGGGCTTGATATTCGCAGCGATACATATGAAGAGAGGCTCGCGGGTGAAATATATCGCATTCGCCCAAGCTCGTTCTTCCAGAC
Organism: Ktedonobacteraceae bacterium; assembly: GCA_041499255.1. Taxonomy (GTDB): domain Bacteria; phylum Chloroflexota; class Ktedonobacteria; order Ktedonobacterales; family Ktedonobacteraceae; genus UBA11361. The sequence continues at coordinate 5,408 of JBGQJX010000252.1, forward strand.
CAATACTGCCCAGGCTGAAAAAATGGTAGAAATGGTAATGCAGGGGTTGGGGCCATCACAGACAGTCGTGGATGCCTATTGCGGGGTGGGGACTTTTGCCTTAGCGCTGGCGAAGCATGTTGAGAAGGTCATCGCCATCGAGGAGTCGGCCAGCGCCATCAAAGACGCCCAGTGGAATGTACGCGAAGTGAGCAATGTCGAGATCCTCAAGGGCAAAGTGGAGGATGTGCTGCCGAAGCTGGCTGAGCAGATCGATGGACTGGTTATTGATCCGCCGCGGGCCGGCTGCCAGAAGGTCGTACTGGATGCACTGGTGGAGCATCCAATTTCCAGGGTAGTATACGTTTCCTGCGACCCGGCAACGCTGGCAAGAGACCTGCATATCCTCTGCCATCTGCAGCCAGCCTATCGCCTACAATCGATACAGCCGCTCGATATGTTTCCGCAAACGGCCCATATCGAGTGCGTCGCCATTTTGGAGCGCATATAATATATGACGACAACTTTGCCCCTGTTGCTGGCCTCTGCTTCCCCGCGGCGCAGGCAATTGCTTTCTCTGCTTGGCTTACCTTACTCCGTGTGTGTTTCGCCAGTCGACGAGGACGCGACGCAAGAGAGCTACAGGGGACCCAACGACGGGCTGGCGCAGTGGCTCGCTGAACATAAAGCGCTGGGGGCGCTGACCCTGCCTGAGGCAGCAAACCACTTGGTGATTACGGCGGATACCACGGTGCT
>JBGQJX010000253.1:0-6142 GCA_041499255.1 Ktedonobacteraceae bacterium
ATTCTAGGTGTGGGCATGGGCATGGGCGCGCCAGAAGCATACGCGCCGCTGCATCGACTGGCTCATGTACTCCATGCGGCCATCGGAGCGACACGCAATGTCACTGACCAGGGCTGGCTACCCAAACAAATACAGATTGGTTTGACAGGACGAGCCGTTGCTCCCCGCCTGTACCTCGCCCTCGGCATCCGCGGCGCCGCTGAACATATCGCCGGTATCCGCAAAGCCGGCTACGTCATCTCTATCAACAAAAACAAGCGCGCGCCCATATTCCGTCATTCCAACCTAGCCATCGTCGGCGACGTCCACGAACTATTGCCCATCCTGATCGCCCGCCTCGAAGAAATAGGCTTTGCCAACCACCTATCTCCCTAAAGCTGCCTCTTCCACGCCACGACATCCCTTCTCAAACTAATTCGTCCATAGTAGGGGCGACCCTTGTGGTCGCCCTTTGACGGCTGGTCGCCCTTTGACGAGTGGTCGCCCTGGAGGATCGACCTCCACTATTTACCCTCTCACCCTCCGCTTATCGGTACCACCCATCTCGATCACGCTCGCCCCTACTTCACACCCCGCATACTCAACTGCACACGCCCCCGCTGCAAATCAACCTTCAGCACCCGCACTTGCACAACCTGCCCCACGGCCACCACCGAAAGCGGGTCTTTAACGAAGCGGTCTGCCATCTCTGAAACATGCACCAGCCCATCTTGCTTCACACCGATATCAACAAACGCCCCAAAGTCCACCACATTACGCACCGTCCCCTGCAATACCATGCCCGTCTGCAAATCTTCGATCTTCAACACATCATGACGCAAAATAGGCAATGGAAGAGCATCACGAGGATCAAGCCCCGGCTTCTCCAGGTTCTCCAGAATATCGTTGAGCGTGGGAAGACCAACCCCGGCTTTCCTCGCGATCCCAGCCCACGCGGCCTGGTCACTAGCGCCACCTCCCTGGGCATTATGAGCATCGCGGTGACGCCCCTTGCTACCTAAACTGCTCTGCAGCTTGATGAATTGACGGAACTGTGCGACCCGTTCCGCAGGTTTCATCGCTTTTCCATCCCCGCTCGCTGGCAGCATCTCCAATAAAGTGCGCGTAGCCTCGTAGCTTTCCGGGTGAATAAAAGTGTTGTCCAGTGGCTCAACGCCATTGGCCACCTTGAGAAAACCGGCCGCTTGCACAAACGCGCCTGGACCTAACCCCGTCACTTTATGTAAAGCTTCCCGCGACTTGAACGGCCCATGTTGCTCGCGATAGCTCACAATGGCATTCGCCACACGGCTATTGATACCGGATACATGTTTGAGCAGGGCAGCAGAGGCCGAATTGACCTCGACACCCGCGAAGTTGACGCAGGACACCACAACCCGCTCCAGCATTGCGGCCAGTTCCTTCTGATCAACATCGTGCTGGTATAACCCCACTCCGACAGCCTTTGGATCAATCTTGACAAGTTCAGCCAATGGATCTTGCAAACGCCGTGCGATCGAGATAGTCCCGCGCTGGGTAGCATCGAGTGTGGGAAACTCCTGGCGCGCAACTTCTGACGCGGAATAGACTGAGGCTCCTGCCTCGTTGACGATGACATAGCCAATCTTCCCGCTCTCCCCGCTCTCCTCACCTTCCCCTTCAAGCTCGCGGATCAAACCCGCGACCAGTTGCTCAGTCTCCCGGGAAGCCGTGCCATTGCCTATCGCCACCACGCTGATACCATACCGTGTGAGTAACCCACGCAAGATCTCCCGCGCCTTCTCCTGCTGAAACAGGTACAGCGTGTCAGAGTCGAGATACTTGCCGGTTTCATCAATGACAGCCAGTTTACAGCCGGTGCGAAAACCTGGATCGATGCCTAAGACCTTCCTACCACGCAGTGGCGGCTGCAACAATAAGTTTCGTAAATTGGCGGCGAAAATATTGATGGCGTGTTCTTCGGCCTGTCGCGTCAGCTCTGCCCGGACTTCGCGCTCCATCGCCGGAGCAAGCAGGCGTTTATACCCATCTTCCATGGCCGCAGCAAGGGAGTTGGCAAATGGGGATGTAGCCTTTATGGGGTAATGTTCAGTGATAGAGAATTGTGCCTGTTCGTACGCCAGCGAGACACTCACCCGCAGCACCTCTTCTCGCTCAGCCCGGTTTAACGCCAGCACTCGATGCGGCACAAGCTTTGCAACGTTCTCACTAAACTCATAATACAGTTGGTAGACACCATTGGCATCTTTCTCCGCGATCTTCTCAGCATCTATTACCTTCGCGCCAACGGTTGAGCTTCTAAAGAACAACGCCCGCACACTTCCGCGTACAGAAGCATCTTCAGCCATGATTTCCGCCGCGATATCGCGTGCCCCGGCATAAGCCTCCAGGCTGGTATCAGCGCCCCTTTCTGCGTCCAGATACGGCCTGGCATACTCCTCCAGCATAGCCTCCACATTTCCTACCAGTTCAGGCTGCTGTAAAATGACCTCAGCCAGCGGAGCCAATCCCTTTTCTCGGGCAACGCTAGCGCGTGTCTTACGTTTGGGGCGATACGGTAGATAGAGGTCCTCCACCTCCTGCATCGTTGTTGCTGCGTCAATAGCCGCCGCCAGTTCCGCTGTCAGCTTGCCTTGCGCTTCAACCAGCCTCCGCACATCGGCCTTACGCTCAAAAATCGTCCGCAGAGCCAGGGCGCGATCAGCTATTGTCTGTATCTGTACCTCGTCCAGGCTGCCGGTCACTTCCTTGCGATAACGAGCAATAAAAGGGATAGTATTCCCCTCGTCCAGCAGCGCGATAGTGCGCGCAATCTGCCCGCTCCCCAACCCCAGTTCTTTACTAAGCGTCTGTGCTAGCTCCCCTACCCTTAACGTCGTCTCATCCGCCGCGGTGAGCGTCTTCGCTTGCTTCGTTAGTTCCTCAGCCGTCAAATCCATTGCCTACCTTCCCGGGCACTTAATAAAATTCAATATGCCAGGGAAAACACTATCACAGCCACAGCACTACGTACAGCCCCTCAAACATATATGGGTGTATGAAATAACTGTAGGCAATCAATCGTAGGGCCCGATTTATCGTGGCCACCGCCGATTTATCGGCCCCATGAGAACCGCTTACCTACAAACAATTCATACACCCAACAGAATCAAAATCTCCCCATAATAATCTGCGCCAGCAACTCTTCCGGCCCCGCCAACTGCGGCTTGCTGCGGAACAGCGTACGCACATAGTCAAGTTCCAGCACATTCGCTTTACGCTCCAGCTTGGGAGGATAGTAAATCCGCACGCCGTCCTGCCAAAATGATGCGTATCGGCTAGGATCGCCCGGCTCGTGAGTATCGACCGATACATCAAAAAATGTACCGCTTCAGCAGCGTAATGGATCAAGTGTGACAGTAAGCACAGAGCTTCCTGCCCTCCGTAGATACTCTTGCAATCTCTCAGAAATAATCGCGCGCATGACTGCCTCTTCCTGTAATATCCTCTTGCTGCCCCTTGCATAGAGAAACACTGCCGCGTCTTCATCCTATTCCATTTCGCCCACAAATGCACGGGAAGAAATTGCAAGTTTGATGTGTTCCACTAGAAAAGGTAATAAGCCCCGCACCAACTTCTAAAAAAAACAGACGAGATAGTTGCTTGCAATAACATATATGTATGATACAATGACTGCACAGACTGAACCTATCTTACGTCCCTGTTGATGGAAGAGAGAGCAAGTACTTGGAACGAAATGTGATGTTTGACGCTGACCGAGATAAACCGATAGAGGTAGAACGCGAAACTTTGCAAGATCCAGATATTAGTAGCTTAGCACAAAGCGACAGCCTGCGTCTCTATCTAAGAGAAATTTCACGCATCTCTTTGCTTACGGCTAGCCGCGAATCCCTCCTGGCCGAACGCGCTGAACAAGGTGATAAAGATGCGCGCAATCAACTTATTGAGGCCAATTTACGCTTGGTGGTAAGCATTGCAAAGAAATACGTTGGACAGGGACTATCCCTGGAAGACCTCATCGGCGAAGGCAACATTGGCCTTATTCGCGCAGTTACCAAGTTCGACTATAAGAAGGGCTTCCGCTTCTCCACGTACGCTACCTGGTGGATCAAACAAGCCATTACTCGCGCCATCTTAGAAGGTACCCGCGTCGTACGCCTCCCCGTCTACATCATGGAAGAGGTTATGCGCGTCAAGCGTATGACACGCCAGCTTTACCAGGAACTGGGACGGGAACCTAATCCTGAAACTATCGGGCAACGCCTGGGCATGACTCCAGATCGTGTCAGTGAGTTGCTGATCTGGGCAGAAAAAGTATTTTCACTCGATGCCCCTCTTTCGGAAGAAGAAGAAAACACATTAGGTGATGTCATCGAGGATGTACGTGAACGCGGCCCCATGGAAGTCACCGATCAACGTCTGCTCCGCGAAGAGATCCGCAAAGTGCTTGGTCAATTGACGCTGCGTGAAAGACAGGTGATCGAACTCCGCTTTGGCCTTGTCGACGATCATGACCATACGTTGGAAGAGGTGGGCAAGAAGCTGAAAGTCACACGCGAACGTGTACGCCAGATTGAGGAACGCGCCATACGCAAGCTGCGCCATCCACAGGCCAGTCGCATCCTCAGAGAATACCTCGACTAATAAAAAAGACGTCCATTGCCCGTGGGCAATGGACGTCCCCCGCGCTCCTTCTCCTCCTGTGAGATAAGTACTTTTTTCCAACGTACATTATATACGTATGACAAATACGTTTAATCATCATGGAGACTATCATTTTCGTCTCTTTCCAATTATTTTTCAAATCTGATAACAAGAGGTGACGAGGTCAGGCAATATGAACGAACTGGCAGGCCAGTGCCTGGGCGGATATGAGCTTGTAGAAGAAATTGGCCGTGGCTCCATGGGTATAGTGTATCGCGGCAGACAAATCGCTCTCGGGCGCGAGGTCGCCGTCAAAGTGCTCTCGCAAGCATTGGCCAAGGATGCTTCATATGTAGCGCGTTTTATCCGCGAAGCGCAGATCATTGCCGGGCTTAACCACCCCAACATCATTCAAATCTTCGATGCTGGCCAACAGAATGGGCTCCTTTACTTCGTGATGGAGTACGTCCAGGGCCCAACCATCGCCAGCTTGCTTCAACTCGATGGCACTATCCCCCAGTACCTCGCTGCCGAATATAGCGCACAAATTGCCGACGCGCTTGACTCCGCTTACAGTGAACGCAACGTGATTCACCGTGACATTAAGCCGGAAAATTTAATGTTAGATCGCTGGGGCAAGATAAAAGTGATGGACTTTGGACTGGCCCGCGCCTTAGGCCTTCAGAAAATCACCATTGCTAAAACCCTTGTCGGCAGCATCTACTATGCCTCACCCGAACAGGTATGGGGTTATACCCTCGACAACCGTAGTGATATCTATGCGCTCGGTGTCGTACTCTATGAGATGGTTAGCGGACACCACCCCTTTACCGGCCGTTCCCTCCCTGAACTCACCCAGGCGATCGTCAATAATCCCGTCCGGCCACCCAGTTCATACACACCAGAACTCTCACCAGAGCTTGAACAAATAATCCTTGTTGCTATGGCTCGTAATCGCGACGAACGCTACGAACGAGCAATGCTGCTGTCTCAGGACTTACGGGCGCTCAACTTGCAACCAGAGCCAATGCTAACTCAAGCAGATCTCAATACACCTGCGCCAACCAACGAGCGTCGCAAGGAACGCGGAAAAGTTATCATACACCCTCCAAAACGTCCGCAAATGCCCATCTCGCCCTACTTAAACCCGGGAAAAACGCAGCCGCCAGCCAATGAGCCAGTTGTACATTCCCCTGCCACGCCACAAAAAGACGCCAACGAATCGTCACCAACCAGGAAACAGGAGATCGACACCGAAGGACCCACCGGGCCTCTTAAACCTGCCCTTCAACGTGACACACCACAACAGAAATCGCCATCGCGCAAGCGAAAACCCCCTACCTCGCAACCTTTCTGGCGAAAAATATTTAAATCCCCCCACTAAACCACCTCTATTTCATGGCTCTCCATCCTTCTGGGGGAAAACCGTAGGGGCGGGGTGGGGACGCTTGCGTCGCCCTCGTCCTCTGCCTGTTTTAAGGATGAAGAACCCATTCCCCTTGCCGATAGCAACACTCAC
>JBGQJX010000254.1:0-6140 GCA_041499255.1 Ktedonobacteraceae bacterium
AGGAATCCCTATACCACTATCCCGCACGCAAATCTCTAACATTTCTTGCCCCTCTGGCAATAAAGACACAACATCAGCTTTGTTACTTTTCTGACTTTCTGTCCCAGGCGAATGCTGCCGCGCCCCCGCGTGATGAGTGACATGGATTGGGCGTAAGATCACTTCTATCTTACCACCTTCTGGCGAATAGTTTATCGCGTTTTCGAGAAGGCTGTCCAATACTTCCCTCAATCGAAACCGGTCAGCCTGGATGATGGGTTCGTCGCTGGTAGGCATCCCCTGTTGATCTTCAAGATGTATGGCAAAGGTAATTCGTTCCGGAGCCTGGCTTGTGTCTTGAAGGCCCTGTGCTACAGAGACTATACGCTCTTTCTCCTTCACCCGCTGTCCTATAGCAATGAGCGCCTCACGTACGAGATGCACAGGATTTACCGATGTACGATCTATGGTAATCGTACCCGTCTCCAATTGGGACATCTCTAGAAGGCGATCAATCACCACTGCCAACCGATCGCTAGCCTCATTGATGGCTAAGAGAAATTCGCGTCGCTCATCGCGCGAGATACGCTGCTCATGACGCAACAACGTCGCTGCATAGCCTTTGATCGAAGCCAACGGGCTGCGTAGCTCATGGCTAACAGTCGCCAGTAACTCCGCCTTGAGCAGCTCCATCTCGCGCAGCGCCTGTCGGTTAATGCTCGCTGCAAGCTCGTGAACTTGCTCGCTCAAAAGTAAATTTGCCAGTACTGTACCGGCTACATCGATAACAAGAGGCAATATGCTGCGCCCTCTTTCAGCTTTAGCCAGGCGGCTACTTTCCTCTTTTCCTGCCCAACCCAGCAACAGGAGCGCGTATAGCGGTAACGCTGGTTGGCTTGAGGTGAGCACAGACACATTAGAAGCAGCACTGCGTTCCGGAGGACTGCTTATCTGAGAAGACGATAGCGACGAAATGGGGAGTTTACACATCACCCAGCAAGGCTCATGTAGCAACGTTTGCAGGTCCGCGCCATTAGTAGCGTATGAGTCTATCCTCGCCAGTGCCTCCCCCTCGCTCATCGCTGAGAGCGCAAAGATGCGCGTCGCCCTTTTATTAAAGACTGAGGGCGCAAACGACAAAAGGTCTCCTGGCGGATTATCTATTACAAGAAGCAGAGCCCCTTGTTGCGCCTCACAAAGCGCCATTATTCGCTCAAGTAGTGTCTTTGCTATTGCAGAGCTTGTACTTGATGCAGCTAACCCAATTTGCTGGGACAGCCGGCCCAGGTCTACCAGTGCCGCGGTTACTTCGGCTGCAGCTAATATAGATACTTGCTTCCGCTGTCCTTCCATCTCATCCCTCATCATTTTTTTTGCTTCAGCAACGACCCTTGTATCACCAGATACTTGTGCTTTATTATAGAGTTAAAATACTCTCAAGCCAGTCACATATCCAGGCAGAAAATCACAAATTGATCACAGTATTTTTGCTGGGCACGGAAAAAAACCGCCTCCAAGGCTCATTGTAGACGGGCAACCAGTCGTTTACAGCAATAATCAAGCAATATAACGCCTTTTCGTTGTATGATAATTATATGAAATAATCCTTGACATATTTGTTTTTCCTTGGAGGAACAATTGGAGAAAAACAAAGATGCAACCCACTAAGAGCGGCAAGCGACACATTACGGCAGAGCGCTATACAGCCTTGAGTCGTGTAGGAACAGCGCTCATGAGCGAATTGGATGAAAGCCGTCTCCTCCATTTGATCGCAGAGACTGCTTGCGAACTTACCGACGCATCATTTGCAGCCTTCACTTTACGCCCTGTCGATGAAGAAGGTCTTCCTCTTGTTGCTTCAGAAGGCAACCTTTTTCACCTGGCCGCCGTTGTTGGCGTCACGCCAGAGCAGGAAGAGATCTTCCGCCGCATGCCGCTCGGTGGTGAGGGTCTGCTCGCCCCTATTTTCCGCCAGGGTGTACCCGTGCTTGTCGAGGATGCTTTATTGTTCATTCCACCGAAAAAAGAGCACCAGCCTCAAGGTCACCTGGATGCAGCTCGAGAGGCCGCCCTCGCCTATGCCCATGGATATGTACCGGTGGAAGGATTACAATCAATGGGCGTCCCCCGTGGACATCCAATGGTACGCAGCTTTCTAGGCGTCCCCCTGCTCAATCGCGATAACCAGGTTCGTGGAGGTTTACTCCTGGGTCATACAGAGCCTGGGAAATTCACACAAGATGACGAGGCTCTACTGGTCGGCCTTGCCGCCCAGGCCGCCGTTGCATTAGAGAATGCAAGGTTATATCGCGCTGCTAAAATGCGGGCACAAGAACTCAATACCATTTTTGAAAGCATCGCCGAGGGCATTGCGCTTGTTGATAACCAGGGAAAGATATTGCGCGAGAACAGCACGGCTCGCCGTTTGCGAGAAATATTGTACACGAGTTCTGCAGGACAAGATGCGGCCTCGACAGTACTCCAGTCGCCAGATTGCTATGTTAACAGAGACGAGCTAGCGCACGGCGTTGCGCTGACGGTGGCTAACGAACACACAGAGGGCCGCGACTACATCATCAATGCCACGCCGCTACGCGTCCCTAACACAATATCCGGACCCTTAGCAGATCCACACAATAGCGAACAAGAGACCATCTCTGGCGCAGTCGTCGTCTGGCTTGATGTAACGGAATCACGCCGCCTTCTCGCCGAACGGCGCATCCTCGCCGAAACAGAAGCGCGCCTTGCCTTGCTTCAAACGGTCCTTGATGAACTGCCCAGCAGCGTCTACCTCGTACGCGGACAGGACGCGCGCCTGGTACTCGCTAACCGTGCTGCAACAACAGTCTGGGGAGCGCCCTGGCCTCTAGGGCAACCCATGGCAGACTTCCTAAAAGAGAATAGCATACGCATCTTTAGTATCGAAGGGCATATGCTCGCTCCTGAAGAACTGGCAGCACTGCGAGCCGTCCAAAATGGAGAGACAGTACACCATCACCAGGAAGTCATTCGTCACCCCGACGGCACGACCTTACCAGTCCTGGTCAATGCTGTTGCCCTCGACGCACAAGACTTGAATGTTGCGCCATCTGATCCACAAAAATATGCTGACACGGAACAAGAGCCTGCCGCTATCGTTGTAACCCAGGACGTCACAGCCTTGAAAGAAGCAGAACGTCTTAAAGACGACTTCATCGGCATCGCAGCGCACGAACTGCGCAATCCTCTTGCCATCCTGAAAGGCTATGCGCAAACGTTGATTATTCAAACTGCGCGGGGCAATGGACCAAAACTCGCCGACTGGCAAATTGAAGCGCTCCAAAGCATTGACCAATCCTCATTACGCCTGGTCGAACTCATCGACGACCTGCTTGACGTAACACGTTTACAGGCCGGACGTCTCGAAATACACCCTGAACCAACAAATCTCATTGCGTTGGCAAAACGCACAATATCTCGACTTCAAGTCACCACTGATAAACACTCTCTCTCCTTGCACACCTCTCTCGAACACCTGGTGCTAAACATCGATGCCCAGCGTATCGAGCAAGTACTGAGCAATATTATCAGTAATGCCATCAAATATAGCCCGGATGGCGGACCTATCGAGCTTTCTATCAGCGAAGATAAGAGAAAGCACATAGCTCTCATACGCGTCGCTGATCATGGCATTGGGATACCTGTCTCTCAGCAGGCGCATGTTTTTGGCCGCTTTATGCGCGCGGATAACGCTCGCCTTCATGGTATTGGTGGAACAGGTTTAGGGCTATACATCAGCCGCGAACTTGTGGAACGTCACGGCGGGCGTATCTGGTTCGAATCAACAGAAACCCAGGGCGCAACCTTTTACATCGCGCTCTCCATACCACAAGATTGACGCTGCCTGGCTCTTTATCACTCACGGAAAAAATATGGGGGGGCAATACTGAACCTTTTATAATTCCCTGGATCAACCGTTTACCAACGGCTGGGCTATCTCAAATCTCTCGACGCATTATAACCCTTAACAATTCCCTGGGTCAGCCGTAGGGGCCGATTTATCGCACTTTTCTTCTTCCTTTCCGGCTTTTGCCTCTTGACATAGAGGTCCCTTTTCCCTTCCGTCGCCAGACCACCCCCCAGGCAGGAGAGACAAAATGGGCACATCGAAATGCCCTGAACCAGCCGCAGAAAAGCTTGACATATACTCTACATAGATGTAAAATGCATATAGATGCGACTTCCTATCTCGATTATGAGTATACAGGAGGATGCGAAATGACAGAAGACAACAAAGAACCACTAAATGCTGCAACCGAAGCCTGGTCGAAAAATTGGCTTGTGCCAGTACTCCTCCTGATGTTACGTGAGTGGAATTCCTACGGCTATGAGTTGATGGAAAAGATGGCCGCTTTTGGCTTAACTACCATGAACGCTGGAACCTTTTACCGCACACTGCGCCAGATGGAAAAGGATGGTATGGTCAGTTCTAGTTGGGATACCTCGGAAGGAGGACCCGCGCGGCGCGTCTACTCGATCACTGAAACAGGCGAAAACTACCTGAAATTCTGGGCCTCATCTCTGGAACACTACCAGAAAATGATGAACATGTTTTTTCAACTCTACAAAGTACGACCATCCGAAGAAGACAAGCAAGAAGAAGAATAAATAGACCAGAACAAACAGGAAAAGCCAGGACAATCGTTTTTGTCCTGGCTTTTCCTGTTTTGGTTCCAATACCTGACCCAATTTCCTAAATGTGCGCAATATGTGATCTCATTTGATGCTGATGTGATGAGTTTGTGATGTCATCCCCCTAAAATTCACACAAGAAGACATTGAGAACACAGGAGTGTTCTCACGAGTGTTCTCTCATAGAGGAGGTCAGCATGGCCTATCGTTTTCAGGTTAATCAAACAACTTGTATTAATTGTGGTATTTGTATGGACCTTTGCCCCGTACGCTGTCTCGATATGTCCCGTCCCTCAGGGGATGGAGAAATTGGTCGAGCAGAGGAACGACTAAGTCCAATTCCCGGCGTTTGGGCAGACCGACCGTGGATGATGTTGGTGCCAATCCAGGTAGCACAGTGCGTGGGTTGCCAGGTCTGTGTACAGGAATGTCCCACCAACGCAATTACTATCGAGAGTAAGGTAAAAGAGGTAGCCTTTAGTCGGCGCGGGCCGATTTCTCATCTTCCCGCGGAAGAAGGCTGGCTCGCCCTCGATGCCTACACCCGCGCTTATCCAGAAGAGCCTGGCGAAACGCCGTGGGCTGAAGGGCGACCATGGCATGTCGCTGAGCGCCAGTCAACCTGGCAGAGCTGGAGAAGCTGGTTGGGTGAACGCACAGAAGATCTGCGGGCTCCCTGTCAGGCTGCGTGTCCCGTCGGGACCAATGCTGGACTCTATGTCAGCTTGATCGCCGAGGGACGCTACGACGAAGCGTTACAGGTAGCTTCCGAACCAAACCCATTCCCAGCAATTTGCGGTCGCGTCTGCACCGCACCTTGCGAAGATGTCTGCCGCCGCGGAGAGTTCGACTCTCCCATAGCTATTCGCGACTTAAAACGCTTCGCGACCGATCATGGCACACCTACCAGGCGCAAACTACCCCCCCCCAACCTGCGTTATGCGGAGCGGGTAGCGGTTGTGGGAGGTGGACCTACAGGACTCAGTGCCGCCTATTACCTTGCCCGCCGTGGCTACGGCGTCACAGTTTTCGACGCGATGCCAGTCGCGGGAGGAATGATGGCCGTCGGTATCCCCGATTATCGTCTCCCACGAGCCGAGTTAAATCGTGACATTGATGCCATCCAGGAACTTGGCGTTGAATTCCGCTTGAACTCCGCTATCGGTCTGGACTACACTCTCGATGAGCTGGAGGCAGAGTTCGATGCTGTCTTGCTGGCAGTAGGGGCACAGCGCAGCCAGAGGCTTAACATTCCAGGCGAGTCTAATTTCCGTGATGTTATCCCGGCAACCACGTTCCTTAAACAATTTAATCTTGACCCCAGCACTCGTCTAGAAGGCGACATCGCGGTTGTTGGTGGTGGTAGTACCGCGTTGGATGCGGCCCGCTCTGCCCTGCGCGCGGGTGCGAACAGCGTCAGCATACTCTATCGCCGCTCAAAAGCCGAAATGCCGGCGCAGTCCGAAGAAGTCCGCGCTGCTCTGAAAGAA
>JBGQJX010000255.1:0-6121 GCA_041499255.1 Ktedonobacteraceae bacterium
ACCGTTTCACCATCGGCAGTTACGATTTCTACTTTGAACGAAGGTGAGAGCTTTTAACTATGCCCCTTCAACTAGATGTCTTTTTATTGATTTTGCGTCTCTTATTCATTATCTTGCTCTATCTCTTCCTGATGCAGGTAGTCATGGCTATTAGAAGTGACTTGAGGAAAACGGCAGCCGTCAGCACCGACGAATTTAAAGCTGCTCCCGTCCTCGGTCACTTGATCGTCGTCGATAGTGGCCCCAGCAGCCTTTTACCAGGCACTCGCTTCGATCTCGAACCCAAAACAACTATCGGGCGCGCCCCTACAAGTACCATCCGCCTGACCGACAACTTCATTTCAAGCGCGCACGCCTATATCGAAAATCGTCATGGCACCTGGTACGTACGCGATATTGGCAGCATGTATGGCACCTACGTCAATAATCAACCAGCTCGTGAAGCCATTCCCGCCCGGCCCGGCGACATCGTCAAAATCGGCTTCATCAGCTTCAAACTGGCCCAATAAGCGACATCGTCGCGGTGGGTGGGATGTCCCCACTTCCTCCGCCTTTCTCAAAAGGAATACAAATGGCGAAGCGTACACCTCTGAATACAATAAAGAAATATCGCTGGAAAGAATTATCACTCTTCATCATCCCCTTTATCATCCTCCTTTTAGCTATGACTCAACTCCTGCTCGCCAGGTCAGTGCGAGCAGGACTCATCCCAACGTCCTCGCTCAGTACCAAAAACCTTCCCACCGTAGAGGGTCTCATTCCTGTGCTCGGCATCATCGCCATCTTTTTCGGCATCAATTTTCTTCTCAGTTTCACCTTTCCCAGGGCCGATCAAGTACTCCTGCCTCTTGTAGGCCTCCTCAGCGGTATCGGCGTCTTAATGGCCCTGCGCATCGGCCCAAACCTCGATCCCCCCAGCCCTTCCCTGGGCACCCGCCAGCTCCTCTGGGTTATCGTTGGTCTCGTCACCTTTGTCATAACGCTCTTCGCCCTGCGCAGAATAGAATGGCTCAAAAACACCTATTATCTCTGGGCTATTCTCGGCATCTTCATGGTTGGCATCACCCTCACCCACTCCTTGCGCGCGAACCTGAATAGCCCTACACACGACCAGTTGAATATTGGGCCGCTCAACCTGCAGCCCTCGGAACTCCTCAAAATATTTCTTGTCGTCTTCTTTGCCTCCTATCTGAGCAAAAATATTGATGAATTTGCCGGAGACGACTTCCGTATTGGCTCGTTACGCCTTCCCTTCTTGCCACCAGCCAAAATTCTTGTGACCCTCTTAATCATGCTCGGCCTCTCCCTTGTACTCTTCCTGGGTATCCGCGAACTGGGCCTTGCTCTGCTCATCTACGGCATCTTCCTCTGTATGATGTACCTCGGCAGCGGCAGCATCCGCTACGCTGTCAGCGGCCTGGTATTCTTCGTTATCCTTGGCTATATCGGTTTTGCGCTCTTTGGCTACGTCCGGGCACGCTTCGATATCCTTGGTATCAATGTCCTTGATTGGACTGCACAAAGCGAGGATATGTATCAAAATAAAGGAGGATTCCAGATTGTACAGGGTCTGATCGCTTTAGCAAACGGCGGTATTATTGGTACTGGCATTGGGCTGGGACATCCAACATTTGTGCCTGTCGTTCAATCTGATATGATCTTTACTGCTCTAGGAGAAGAGTTGGGTCTGGCAGGCGTCTTCGCTATCATAGGCATCTACTTGCTGATCATCTACCGCGGCTACCGCATTGCTATTGGAGCCAGCGATACTTTTAGCCAGCTGCTAGCGGCAGGTCTGACTTCCATTTTTGCCATTCAGGCACTTATCATTGCCGCGGGCAATATGAAGTTTCTCCCTTTGACCGGTATACCCTTGCCCTTCCTGAGCTACGGCGGTAGCTCTATTATTGCCAACTACATCATCATTGGCATACTTCTCCGTATCTCTCATAATACAGCTATGGAACGCGAAGGACTAGCCTGAATGGTGTATCTTATTGTATCGACTTGTCTCTTGACGTAACACATGCTATACTCCACTAGCAGTATAATTTGTTATTTTCAGCACCAATCTGGAACAAACTACATGGGCCAATATCAACAATGGTTGCACTATCGCGCGGCTGACCAGCAGCTCCAGGCTCAGCTAGAAACCCTTGAGAGCGAACTGGCGCAACTTCAAGAACCTGCTCAGCCTGTAGAACAGTGCGAGCCACCACCACAAGATGCTGTTTCATCCCCAGCCCAATTTCCGGACGACACAGCGTTCGAGTATTCATTCCTTGCCACCAACAAGATTATTCTCGCATTGGCAGCCAGTTTAGATGGTCAAGTATCGTCACCACTTGACGAAAACACTTCTACAATAGTATCCACCAGTCAACAAGTCCCACTATCGGACCAATCGGCGGAAACCATTTCATCCGCGCTCTTTGCCTGGAGTAATTTACCAAATTTTGAAGCTCCAAATTTGCCTGTTGAACCATCCATGCCCTATACGCCAACATTCAATCCCAACTTTGATCAGCTGTTCCCACATATCCCCCATCAAGAATTGGTGCTGCTGCCTGAAGACATGTCTTCCTTTATTGACGAGCATTCACTGACCGATCCACGGATAGAACTGCCCTGGTGGTTGCACAATATTGCCGTCGCCTCTAGAGCCAATAATTCCAACGGGCCTATCGACCAGGAGAGAATTCGTACCAATCGCCTGATACAGCGCTGGCTAGAACGTTGGGGTTACCAACCTTCGTCACAAGACGCCAATGGGGAGAACTATCATGAGTAATACACCTGAACAACTCTCTTCCCATGAAATGAACCTCCTCTTTGAGAAGCTTTCGCCTCAGGATGTCGCAGATTTTTATATCGTCTATCAACAATGGCTGCGCCAACAGCACATGACACACCTGCAAACACAAATCATACAAGTACAACAGCAAATCGCTGAAAATAACCGGCAATTGCAACTGGTGCACCCTTCACCTATTGCTCTCGCTTCACTTGCCCGTCTTCAATCTAATGGCGTCACCGATCTGGATCTCCTGGATCGCATGTTGGAACGCGGCGAAACCTGGCTGGATAGCACCATACAACACCTCGAATATTGTGAAAAGTTTGATTTTATTCGCGGAAATTATACTGAATGGTGTGAACACGCCCTGGAAGGCGCCTACGATTGGATAGACTCGATGCGCAAAGTATCCATCGAAGCCGCTAAATCTCCTCCACAATTCACTGATCATTCTCCTTTGCCATCGCTCAGCCAGGCATCTACTGGCACCGAAACAGACGAGACACTGGAAGAAGCCACCGAAGAAATATTCCTCCAGAAACTCATGAGCGAAACGGAACTTGAGGACACCCTTCCCAGTTTGCAAGCCATCTCACTATCAGCCGGGCAAGATCAACCCGCATCCATCGATCCAACTCCCGTTCTACTCGACGAGACACCAGCACAACCATCATCATCAGAGGTAACAAATACCACGGCTCCCATCCCGCTTGATGAAACCTCAGCCATTGCAACGGAAAACGCTGCTGCTACAACACTCATCCCTGACCAGGAAGCACTGAACATAACACCAGAAGAAACAGCCGGCACAACGCAAGTCCCTACTGCACCCGCCGAGGACACTTCAACTCCATTAGCGGAACATATTTCCGCGGCGCCTGTGCCCGCAGAAATACTTCCGTCCGGCACAACCGCCATACCACCAGAATCTCTAACCGCATCTGGCGCCTCTCCCCTATCCACAGAACCGGAACCAGCCTCTGCACAGGCCGAACTACAACCAGCCGCACACACTACTATTGATGCCAATGACACCCCAGGCTCAACTCAAACAGTAACAGAAACTGCCACATCTGAGCACATAGAAATCGAAGACGAAATCACCATTGTTCCACTACCCTCGATTAATCTGCACGCTGAGGCGACAAGCGATACGATACCCACTCCTACACTTTCAAACGAGGTCACCGTGGCGCCTGCCGACCCTGCCTCAGAAGACACTACAGAAGCCGCCACACACCCATTGTTACCTGCCCAGGAAGTCAGCAACATACCCACACTTCCCGAAATCCCTACTATGCCTGCGCTTCAATCGCAAGAAGAAACCATCGAGCCTGCCAGGCCATCCGTGCTACCGCCAAAAAAACGCAATTTCTTCAAACGCCTCTTCAGCATCTTCTCCCGCAGCTAGCCATGTAATAAGGTTGGCTTGCGCAGCAGGTCTTCACAGCTGGTTGGAGCCTCGCTCGTAGTGATGTCTCCTCAGTTCCTCTTTCGAGAAAACAGTACCCTCCAGTGGCCAGTTTGGTCATTGGAGGGTACAAAGCAGATGTTCCTTATTTATAATTCATGACAGAAGATATTTCTGCCATAGTGCCGCCATCTCATCGCCCTCGTCCTTTAGCCCTTACGAGCTGTCGCTGTCAGGCTGTCACTGCTAGCCTCGCTCTCACTCACGAGTTCCGCGTGTTTGTCCGCGTCTTTGATCAGTCGATGGAGTTGCTGCTCATCTAACGATTCCTGTTCAAGCAGTGCATGCGCTAACCGCTTCAGTTCCTCACGATGCTGTGAGAGCAGTTGTTGTACATATTTGTAGCGTTCGCCGATCAGTTGCTGCACCTCCTCATCAATCAGCGCAGCCGTTTGTTCGGAGTAGCTCTGTCTCTCCCTCAGTCCGACTTCCCGTCCCAGGAACACCTCTTGTTCGCCGCCCAGGAATACCGTGCCGATGCGACGGCTCATCCCCCAGCGCGTCACCATTTCCCGGGCGAGCTCAGTCACTTGCTGCAGATCATTCTCCGCTCCCGTCGTGATATCTCCGGTCTCAAGCTCCTCCGCCACGCGTCCACCCAGGCCCACGGCAATTTTGGCCAGCAGGTAGGTGCGTGGATAGTTGTGCCGGTCATCGATCGGGACGATCTGCGTCACTCCCAGCGTCTGTCCGCGCGGCACAATCGTCACCTTATGCACCGGATCCGTCCCAGGCGTCAACATCGCCACCAGTGCGTGACCACTCTCGTGGAAAGCAATCACCCGCCGCTCCTCTTCGCTGAGCACAAGCGGACGCTCAGCGCCCATCATGATGCGGTCCATCGCTTCCTCAAAACAGGCTTGCGTCACCTGATCCAGGTTACGCCGTGCAGCGGCAAGGGCTGCCTCATTCACCAGGTTGGCCAGGTCAGAGCCTACCATGCCGACCGTCGCACTAGCAATGACGTCCAGCTTCACATCTGAAGCCAGCGGCACCTTGCGCACATGCACCCGCAGGATGGCCTCGCGACCTACGCGATCTGGTCGATCCACCACAATCTGGCGATCGAAGCGGCCCGGACGCAGGAGTGCAGGATCGAGCACATCCGGGCGGTTGGTAGCCGCCAGGACAATGATCGCCTGATGAGGGTCGAAGCCATCCATCTCAACGAGGATCTGGTTCAGTGTTTGTTCTCGCTCATCGTTCCCTCCCCCAAGACCTGCACCACGCTGGCGCCCGACAGCATCGAGTTCATCAATGAAGATGATGCACGGGGCGCTTTTCTTGGCCGTCTCAAAGAGATCACGGACCCGGCTGGCGCCGACGCCGACAAACATCTCGACGAACTCGGAACCGGACATGGAGAAAAAGGGCACGTCGGCTTCGCCGGCGACAGCCTTGGCCAGCAGCGTTTTGCCGGTACCTGGCGCGCCTAGGATAAGGATGCCCCTGGGGATCTTGCCGCCGAGTCGTTGGTAGCGGCCAGGCGATTTGAGAAAATCCACGATCTCGACCAGTTCCGCTTTTGCTTCGTCAACGCCCGCCACATCAGCAAACGTCGTCTGGGTTTTGCCGCCCATATAGAGCCGCGCCTTACTCTTGCCGAACGAGAAGATACCGCTTTGGGCAGTAGATACCCGCCGACCGATCCACCAGAACAGCAAGACGATTAGGAGAATTGGCCCGACTACGATAAGGATATTCAACCAGAATGAAGCGCTTCCACTACTGGATGGTTGCACGGTAATGGCCACGTGGTGCTCCTCCAGGAGCGGAATCAGCCTGTCATTGCCGAACTGAGGCACGGTCGTCGTGAATTGGGTCGACTTCGTGGTCCCATCCTGGGAAGGCAC
>JBGQJX010000256.1:0-6090 GCA_041499255.1 Ktedonobacteraceae bacterium
AAAAAGCTTCACTCCCTGCTTATGCCAGTCTCAGATAGCAAAAGCTTTCTATCAAAACATCAGAAATTATCTGCAACTATCGCTCTGCTATTTTTGGGCTTGCTGTCAAGATTGCTGTAGATGTCTGCTTTTACTCTTATGTAGTTCGTGTGAAGCAAGATTTGGAGGGAGCTGACGGGGCTATTGTTGAGGCTGTTCGGTATTTTGCTGTATTATATCGTATGCTCTGGGCTTATTTACAATGACACGATGCGCGTCCGCTCTCGCTCAATGCCTTGTGAAAGACGCCGCATTCCCCACATATACCACGTAGCAAAAGTGCGGTAGGGACGCCAGGCTTCACCACGCTCCAACAACTCTTTGCGAGTTGGGCGTGCATCCAGTCCATAGGCTTCCCGGACGCCTTCAACCCAAACGCCAAGGAGTCCCCCGCATTCATGCGCGGGGAGGAATGGGCGCACACCTTCACATCATTCATACTGGACATGTTCTGTGAACACTCGTATACTTGTACTTGTTCTATGAAGCAAGTGATCATGGCCAAACTGAAACTGCATACGACGCCTTCGCAATTCCACGCCTTGCGTGCGACGCAACTGGCCTATCGGGATGCCCTGAATGCTGTCTCTCGCTATGCCTTCGAGCACGGCAAGATGAGCAATCAGGTCGCCTTGCAGCGCAGCATGTATGGTGAAATCCGTGCGACCTACAAATTGCCCGCCCAAATGGCCTGCAATGTGCCTCGTCAGGTGGGAGCCACCTATAAAACGCTGTGGACGAAGGCCAGACAGAATGCCGCCCTGCGCAAAGCAGGCACGACCAGGAAACGCTACAAAGGGTTGGATCAGGCTCCTACGTACGTGTCCCCCACCCTGACCTATAACTCTCATCGAGACTATAGCTTGAAGCCAGATGCCCAGGTCAGCATTCTGACCTTGACTGGCCGTGTGATTGTGCCCTATACGGGATATAGCAAGCATGTGGCCTTGATCGAGCAGGGCGCTCATATCGGGGCTGCCAAACTCTGGTATGACAAACCCAGGAAGCACTTCTACCTGCTCGTCAGTCTGGAGATCGAGAGAGCAGAGCCAGCACCAGAAACACATACCAGTGTAGCAGGTGTTGATGTGGGTGTACGCTATCTGGCTGTGACCTCGACCACCAAAGGAGATTGTACCTTCTACCCGAGCAAAGGGGTGGTTCCCAAAGCCAACCATTATGCGCGACTGAGAAAGCGTCTGCAAAAGAAAGGCACTCGCTCTGCGACCCGACGACTGGTCGTCATTAGTGGACGAGAGAGACGGTTGAAACAAGACGCCAATCATGTCGTCTCCAAACGCATTGTTGACCAACACCCACACAGCCTCATCGGCTTGGAGCACCTGACAAATATTCGCGAGCGAACCCGCCGCAAGAAAGGCAAGCAAGCGAGCCAGAAACAGAGGAAGGCCAATGCGGCCTCCTCCAAATGGTCCTTTGCTGAATTGCAGAGCATGGTTGCCTATAAAGCGCTCTTGGCAGGCAGTATGGCCATCAAGGTAGACGCACACTACACCAGCAAGGCTTGCCCGGTGTGTGGTCATACCGGTGATGCGAATCGGCCCAATAAAGGCCTCTTGTTTGTCTGTCAGCAGTGCCACTATACCCTCCATGCTGATCTGGTCGGCGCCAGGAATATTACCATGCGAACGCTGCTGGTCCGGCAAGACTGGGCCAGCACGGGGCACTTGTCAGTTGCCCCTGATGTGTCAAGTGATGAAGCCAAAGCGGCACGCCTCTCCAGGTATGCCGAGTTGCGGTGGAGCTTAGACACAAGCCCCCGGCTTTAGCCGTGGGGTCACTGACCCTTGACATAGACACTACAAGAGCAGAAAGAAGCCCTTGAAACCAAACTAACAGCACCAAAGCGAAGGACCCGATCATGCAGATGAACAAACTAATCCGGACAACCGTAGGGCCCGATTTATCGCGGCCACCGCCGATTTATCGGCCCTCGCTGGCTTTTCCGCCCTCCAGGTTAATAAGTTAATAAGCATAATCGGGTCCCTACCAAGCCTGTACAAGTACGTTTGTTTATGAGCCGAGTTGGATGTCGCTGCGGCTGAACTGGACCACTCCGAGTAGAAGCAGCACCAGGGCAATGGCCAGCATTGTAAAGAATGCCCCCCAGTTCAAACCGTCTATGAGCGGGGTACCATATTGATGGAAGATCGAGAGCGAGAGCACCCAGTCTGGCAGATTGAGAATCTGGCGCAGCAACTCGGCAAAGTACGAGACCGCGATAAACGCAGTGGTAATGCCAAGCACTGCTCCTGAGCGCAGCCGCCCAGCCAGCAGAAAGACCAGAGACGCCACCATCAACTCAAGCGGCAGAATGCCAAACGAGGCTGCCGCCACCTGACCCGGGTCTACGCTGAGATCAACGATAGCGGCGCCTGCGAGAACGCTGGGCCAGATCAACAGCGGCGCGAGTACAAGCGGAATAAGCACCGCCGCAAAACGTTCAAGAACTACGCGAGTACGTGACTCCGGCGCGCTTAATATCACTTCGAGCTGCCCGTTATCCAGGTCGCTGCTCCAGGTCAACGCCTGGGTCATGATGAAGATCATGGCCACGACTGGTATAAACAGGAAGACTATAAATGCAATAAATCCTGCATTGGTGGCCATATCGTGGCCACCAAACAGCCTGGCAATAAGCGGCGTGCCCTGGAGGACTTTTTGCAGAGGTTGTTCTAGACTCTTCGTAAGTGAAGTGCCCCATAATGCCCACATGCTGAGACTCAGCAGCCACCAGAAGATGCCCGCGATATGCGCTCGTAACGCACGCAAGCCAATGGTACGCACAAAAACATCCTGCTGGGCGCGTTTCAGTGCCTGTCCAATACTTTCTGAGCGTACTCCGACTGTTCTATGATTGCTGGTTGCCAGGGCTGATTCACCAATGTTACGCCTCACAAAGAGTGGTATGCTCACCACCAGCAGAGCTACCCCTAACGCAAAGAGAAAGGACATTGCCCAGGGATTGATGCCATGCATAGATGTGTAGGATGCGACAAGCGGCTTGCTCAGGTTATAGTAGTAAAGAGGCGAGAAGCGCTGTACCCATTCCGCGTTGTCTACAGTACGGCCTGTCGCGTCGAGCACAAAGGACAACGCAAGTGCAGCGCCTGTTATGCCAGCCGCCGCGGCTCGGCTGGTGAGGAACTGCGAGAGCAGCAGGGCAAGTCCAGCGAAGAACAGCCCCAGGATGCTGACGTTGAGTCCTGCCAGTAGCGAGCCTGGGACATCCACATCGATCTTAGCGGCTGCATCGCCTGCCATACCCAGTAATCCTATCAAAAGACCGATGATGAGAATAGCCACCACCAGCGCCACGATTTTTTCGATCAGGATGCGTACTCGTGACTGTGGAGTGGAGAGCAACACATCAATGGACCCTCGTTCTTCCTCGCCTCGCACGAGACGTGAACCCGCCAGCAGCGTCCAGATGCTCAACATGGCCGGTATAAACAATTCCATGACGCGCCATGTCGCATACCCCTGCGGTGTTGTGATGGCAACTGCATCGCCAAAGAAGCGGAATGATTGCGCAACCGACGCCAGGCTAGCGCGCGCGCTTGCATCAGAGATCTGTGTTGCATAGATCGCCAGCACCGCAAGCAGCAGAAGCCCCAGCCCGAGACCCCAGCCAAGGATGGGAACGCGATAATCGCGGAGCGATTTGCTCCAAACCGAGCGAAACATAGTTTTTTCTCCTATCCTCTCTTCTCCTCTTACGCCTTGCTCGTTCCCGCGACGGCGGGCAATTTTCCTGACTCGTAGAAGCGCAAGAAAACCTCTTCCAGGCTGGGTTCGTGGATCACGAGGTTGGTGGCATTATGCTCAGCCGCCAATTTAATCACTTCGCGCATCTCTCCATGGACTACCAGGTGCATATCCAGTCCGCCAAGTCTCGGTGTTGCGCTGATTACGCCAGGCACATGGGTAAACCACTCGGCTGATGCAGGGGTTGCGAAGCTCATCTCCACGTCATGTTGTTTCATGACTTTCAGAGCGGCTACATCATTAACTTGCACCAACTCTCCCTCGCGGATGATGCCGACGCGGCTGCAGGTATGCTCTACCTCAGGTAGGATGTGAGATGAAAGAAAGACGGTGCGGCCTTCGGAGCGTACCTCGTCGATCATCGTGTAAAATTCCTGCTGGTTGAGTGGGTCCAGCCCGCTGGTTGGCTCGTCCAGGATGAGCAGGCGCGGGCGGTGCATAAAGGCCTGGAGCAAGCCAATTTTCTGCTTGTTGCCGCGTGAATATTCGCGGAAGCGCCTGCTGGGGTCTACTCCCAGCCGCTCGACCAGCTTGCGCACATAAGCCTGGTCTACACCACCCCTCAGGTAGCCGAGGTATTCGATAATCTGCGCGCCCTTGAGCGAGGGATCGAATGAAAATTCACCGGGCAGGTAGCCTAGCAGCCGCTTTACTTCGGTGGCCTGTTTCCAGCAGTCCAGCCCGCCAATGGTGGCGTTGCCTGACGTTGGTCGCAGCAATCCCATCAGCACGCGCATGGTCGTGGTTTTTCCCGCGCCGTTAGGCCCCAGGAAGCCAAAAACCTCACCCTCAATAATTTCAAAAGAGACATCGATAATACCCCTGTTGGGACCATAGTTTTTGGTTAAATTGTTGACCTGGATAATTGTACTCATGTCTCTAGCTCCTTTTGATCATATTCCCTTACATTCTCAAAAACTTGACCAAATGTTGTAGTAAACTCTTGCTCTTCGCTGGGCGATGGTGTGCGTACTTCAAGCGTGCGCTTTATTGTTTCTGCCATCATCTCAACTGCCTTTTCATCAGAAATTTGATATTCGGCGGGTAAAAATTGGTTTATCATGATAAAACCTGAGCTGATCGCGGTAAGCATCTGCAATTGTTCAGGCAAGTCTATATCGGTGCGCATCATGCCTTTGCTGCGGAGCAGTTCCAGGTAAACTTTTGAAGCCTCGAAACGCTGCTCAAAATCTTTTTTACCGAACTCACCATGCGCTAATTCCCCAAGCACGTCAGTATTGCGAAACATCAAGGCTTTTAAGAGGGGGCTGCTCAATGCCGCGAGACAAGCGTGTTTGACCATGCCATGCAATGTGCCACCTTCTGGATCGCTTGCCATGCGTTGCATCAGGTCTTTTCCCGCGTTTAATCTCTCTCGTATCAGAAGCGCGCGAAAAAGATCCTCTCGCGTCTTCCAATGCAGGTAGATCGTGCCTTTAGCTACTCCCGCTTGCCGGGCAATATCATCAATGGTTGTCTTGCGATAGCCCCAACGCTGCATCAGTTCGGAAGCGGCATCGAGAATACGCTCGGCCCGTTCCTGCCTTTTTGAATGTTCCTCCTGTTTAGGCGTACTGTCCATGTTACTCTGTTTCGCCAACGCTACTTGCTCCTTCCACAAATATGACCAATTGACCAATCAGTCTGGTTTAGTCATATGTCATCTGGTCATAAGTATAATGACCAGACCATCAAAAGTCAAGGGTTGACAGTGAGTTTTTCATTTTCCATGAAGTGTCGTACAATGCCTACGTGTACGTACTTAAAGGTAAAAAGGCATATAACCTATTGGAGATAAAAATGTCGGACACATTAAATACACCGGGACAGCATAAACATACCAACCGGCTCATTCATGAGACGAGTCCATATCTACTGCAACACGCGCACAATCCTGTGAATTGGTACTCCTGGGGCGAGGAGGCGCTGCAAAAGGCAAAGGGCGAAGATAAGCCTATTTTGCTGAGCGTCGGTTACTCAGCCTGCCACTGGTGCCATGTCATGGAGCGCGAATCGTTCGAGAACGAGGAGATCGCGGACCTCATGAACCAGTATTTTGTCTCTATCAAGGTCGATCGTGAAGAGCGACCGGATATTGACGCCATTTATATGCAGGCGGTGCAGGCGCTCACCCAACAGGGGGGGTGGCCGATGACCGTCTTTCTCACGCCTGATGGCCGTCCTTTCTACGGCGGCACCTACTTCCCACCGGGGGACCGCCAGTATGGACGGCAGACAATGCCGGGGTTTGCAAGAATATTG
>JBGQJX010000257.1:0-6059 GCA_041499255.1 Ktedonobacteraceae bacterium
ATTCATTCAGAATATAATCCCTACGAGGCAGGCCTGGGTTTCGCCGTGAAGCTGAAAAAGGGTGATTTCATTGGACGCGAGGCGCTGGAGCGTATCAAGGCGGAGGGCGTGACACGCAAGTTATGTTGTTTGACGCTCGACGACCCCCGCGCAGTGGCTCTGGGGGGTGAGCCACTGCTGGACGGCGAACGCGTCCTGGGACGGGTCACCAGTGGCGGCTACGGCTACACGGTGCGCCAGAGCATCGCCTACGGCTATCTCCCCGTTGAATATGCCACCCCAGGCACCCAAATTGCAGTGCAATTGTTTGGCACCAGATATCAAGCCACCGTAATGAAAGAACCCCTCTTCGATCCAAAAAACGAAAAGATCAAAGCATAAGGCCGCCAGGCCCGCATCTTGTAGGGGCGACCCAAGGGTCGCCCTGTTGCGCCAAGTGAGTCTATTCCCCAGGGGTAGCGCCAATCACAAAAGCATCTATCTGGCTGATCAGTCCGCGCCAATAAGGAACTTTTACCTTGTGTCCCGCGCTCATGATCGTAACGTCTCGCATATGAACGGAGCGGTAGATAACGGGTAACCCCTCGGGGCCAATCTCAGGCTGGTCGGGTGGGGGT
Organism: Ktedonobacteraceae bacterium; assembly: GCA_041499255.1. Classification (GTDB taxonomy): domain Bacteria; phylum Chloroflexota; class Ktedonobacteria; order Ktedonobacterales; family Ktedonobacteraceae; genus UBA11361. The sequence goes on from JBGQJX010000257.1 coordinate 618, forward strand.
ATAAGAGCGGTATAATACTCGCGCAGTGCATCCGCCGTATCGGGGTCTTCTTGCCGGTGTAGTTCTTCGTTCAGCTCTATGTAGAAATGAGCGTAGCGAGCTGTGCTCACCATCACACCGAACACCAGCAGGCCATCCATCTGAAACATCATCTCGACGTTCAGATCCTGCTGCTCAACCAGGCGTACCCACATCTGCAGCGCAAAATCCTGCTCGCCATATTCCTTTAGCCAGAGGTTGCGCCTCTCAACGCGTGTGGGAGGGCGAAACGCTGTGCTGTGTGGCTCTGCGTTGCCTGCATTTGTCGATGGTGGAGATTCCTCGTTTGCCCTGTCCATGTCCACTCCAGGTATGTTATTGTGTGGCTCTTCGCCTTCATTAGTGATATGCTGCTTTACCAATTCTGCCATATTATTCTCAATTCGTCTGTGGGCCGTTGCAATTATTACTGCATGGAGGCTGACAATTATCTCCTCTACAGCGGAAAAATTGTGGGTAGTCTCCCTGGATGGTGGGCAACGTGCCATCAATAAACCAGTCGGTAACGGTGGGCTCTCCAGGGTGTGGCATTAATCCCGTGTACGCGGAAACAGTACCGGCCTGGACATCGGCTGGTTTGCTGAAGTCTTTGGGAGGATAGTTGTACAGGTGCGACGCGTACTCCATTACGTCATGCCAGATAGGACCGGCCCCGGTGATACCGATGATGTTATTCATCGTGCTATTGTCACTATTGCCGGCCCATACGCCAACGGTCACATATGGCGTGTAGCCCATGGTCCAGTTATCACGAAAGCTCTGAGTCGTGCCGGTCTTCGCCGCCGCCGGGCGGTCCAACTCCAGCGGATTGCCGGGGCCAAACTCATGATAACGTGAATACTTGTCGGAAAGGATGCTACTCATCAGGAACGCCACGTCCGCGCGTAGAGCGCGAACCCCTTGTGGATGCGCCGCATCATAGACGTAAAGAGGATCGCCCTGGTTACTGGTGATCTCCAGTATCGATGTTGGAGGCACGCGCACTCCTTGATTGGCAAATGTGGCAAAGGCGGAAGTGAGGTGTAGCAGCGAAACTTCCGATGTTCCCAGGGCCAACGACGGGCCAAAAGAACTGGGTGATCGATCTGCGACCTCGCTCAAGCCCAGGCGCGCTGCCGTGTTCAGCACATTAGGGGTACCCGCGTACTCGAGCGCGTCAATAGCGGGTATGTTAAATGAGTTGGCAATGGCGTTACGCACGGTCATCGGAAATCCCGAGTGGAATCTTAAATCGTAGTTGCTTGGTGTGTAATACTGGGGAGGATTCCCACTGAGTTGGCTCGGGAAGGTGGTCTTATGGTCCGGTATAATCATGGCAGGATACCAGCCCATTTCAAACGCGGTGGCATACACAATGGGTTTGAAGGCTGAACCCGGCTGGCGCAGCGCCAGCGCGGAGTTATACTGCCCGCGTACCTGCCGGCTGTTATTATTATAGTTGGCGCTGCCGTCCATGGCAAGAATCTCACCGTTGTATGGGTTCATCACCACCACAGCAGCGTTGTTAACATTATTTCGTATACTCAAAGGCCCATAGCTGCCGAGATACGGGTCATACAGTGATTTGTAGAGATGGTCATAAGCGATTTGCTCGACCTTCTTCTCCAGTTTCAGATCAAGGGTGGTGTATATGTTATAACCGCCATTATACAGATTTTGTGCCCCTATCAAAGGAACCAGTACCTGGTCGATTACATAGCGCACAAAGTGAGGCGCCTGAATGCCTTTTGTGCTGGCATACGACTTGAAGGTGTATTTGGCCATCTCCGTTTCTGCCTGCAGCGCCTGGTCTTCTGTAATCATGTTCAAAGCAACCATCGAATCCAGCACCGTTTTTTGCCGGTCAAGCGCCACAGACGTATTCACCACGGGATTATAGTATGAGGGGCTTTGAGGCAGCCCGGCCAATAGCGATGCCTGAGCCAGGTCCAGTTGAGCCGTTGCCGGTTTGCAGACGCGTTGCGTACATTTCGGCTGAAGATTGAAGAAGTCCTGCGCCGCTGCCTCTACCCCATAATTCAAATCGCCATAGTAGACCGTATTCAGGTACATCTCCATGATCTTCCACTTTGAATATTGTTTTGTAAGACCATAGGCCAGTATTGCTTCTTCGCCTTTGACTTGCAAGCTGCGCGGTTGTGATAGGAACAATTGATTCTTGACCAGTTGTTGTGTAATCGTGCTGCCGCCCTCAACGACATTGTGGCTTTGCAGATTGGCGAGGGCAGCGCGAAGCGTGCCCTGGATATCGACACCGCTATTCTGCCAGAAGGAATGATCTTCAGCGGCGACCGTGGCATTGATCAGCATCGGTGAGATGTCGGTGTAGTTGACGTACGTGCGCCGACCATGGCCATTCTGGTGATCATACAGCTCATAGAGCAGGTTGCCGTTACGATCATAAATATGTGTTGACTGAGATAGCGCGTGATCCGCGATACCGTTCAATAACGGCAATTGGCCCTGGTAATAGGCATAGGCAGCGCCGATACCTGTGGATAAGAGCGTGAAAAGCACCATACAGACAATCATAGTAATCGTCAGTAAGCGAGATGCAATATTGCTATGATAGCGTTGATGCAGGTGCTTGCGTATGAGAAAATGGTGCACTTTCCGTCGTAACGGCAATATCCTGGCATCCCTATACGAAGAATCTCTGCCGGGCGGCGTCACCAGAGGAGGGGGAGTCGAGTGAGCGACAGTAGCTACATGTCCATTGGACAGCGCTTTGCTATCTTCATTATATTCGGTCAATATTCCGTTTTGGTGATACTGGTCAATATTCCTATCCATAGGTCAAAAGATATCCTTCTGAAATCTTCTATTACTCCTCATCATTTGAAGGTACCCGGCGAGAGTCACCCTGGCTGTGCTTATACCATGCAATTTATTCTTGTATTATAACGTATTGTTGTTCTTCTCAGTCGCATGAATAGTACTTAGGCCCACGTTGTTTGAAAAGATGCAACCCTGCAACGGGTGTAGTTGTACTACTATTAGGAACCATGTCACAAAATTGCAGCGAGCGGTGTCCTAGAACTGAACCTGTACACCACAGGGCGCTACTAACACGATAGTAGGGAACGCCTACTTCTCCCAAATTCATCTATTGTCAAGGACCCCTGGCTAAAGCCGAAGGGCTTGTCCCTCACTCCGAAGAGTGGAGACGATAGCCTGCTTGACGGACAGGCCACCAGTCGCACGCCTGGCACGGCTGGCAAGATTATCGGCGGCATTGAGATCAGCGTTTTGCTGATGGCCGCACTGTTTACAGGAGAACTCGCTTTGACTAACACGATTACGCTTATCAATAAAGCCGCAACGGGAGCAGGCTTGCGAACTATAACGAGCATCAACAAATTCAACGTTGATCCCTCGATATGCAGCTTTATAGGCAACGAAACCTTGCAGTTGGCTAAAGCTCCAATGGTTCATGGCGCGTCGTTGCTTGCGTCGTCCTTTGACCCGTTCTCGAATATCGGTCAAGTTCTCCATGGCGAGGGTATCTCCTGGTTGACAGGCAGAGACGATCTGTTTACTTACCACGTGGTTCGCATCTTTCTGAAACCGTTGCAAGCGACCCGACAGCTTTTTCAAGTGCCGTTTGGCGCTTTTCGTGCCTTTAGCCTGAAGCGAACGACGCAAGCGGAAGTAGCGGTGATTGGTTTCTTTGATGTGCTTGCCACCAAAGAACCGAGGGTGAGACGTGACAGCCAATCGATTGATACCGAGGTCAACCCCGATAGCCTTCCCTGTCGGCTCAACAGGAGAGCGCGCGCACGACACAACCAGGTGCAGCCAGAATGCTCCTTTACGATAGAGCAAGTCTGCACTTTCCAGGCTCCACTCAGCCGTCAAGTAGTGCTCATAATAAGCAGGGACTTTGACCTCAATGGTCGCACGATTGCGTCTCTGGCCTTCCTGTTGTACATGCACAAGGGAGACCATACGACTGACTCTATCAAAGCGGAAGGAACGAGCATCATAGCGGATAGCGCACAACTGCGAGTGAGGTGTTTGAGCAAGTTTCAAAGGTTTGGTGGCCTGGCCTTGTTTTTGCAAGATCGCATACTTTTTGAGTTGCTTCTTGCGTCGGGCAAGTACGCTCTTGATCGCCTCAGTCGCCTTGACACGGGCCGCACAAATCAACTGCGAGGGAAGATGGGTAGTAGCCCGTTCGTTGGCATAGGTCAACTTGTGCAAGTCTACCCCATTGCTGATCTTCTCAGTGTCGGCAACCTGACAAACCGTATTGAACGAGTGAGTATATTCTTGCATCGTTTGGTGCAAGAGGGCGGCTTGCTCTGGTGTCGGTTGCAATTGTATCCGTATCGTACGTGTTACTATCATGTTCATATAGTAGCACAATACAGTACAAACGTCAAATATTCCCGCCTGCGGGCGGCTTTCTTTCCTCCCCGCCATGAATGGACGGGGTTTCCAGAAAGGAACGTCTATGAAAGAGAAATGGAAAAACATGTATGGTTGATAAAGTAATGACAGTGCCAGCAATGAATGTCTCCCCGGCGCACACGGGCGATATTGTCCTGCGCACAATTAATCTCACCAAGCAATATGGGAAACGCGTCGCCGTCAATAATCTCAACCTGGAAGTCAATCGCGGCGAGATCATGGGCTTCCTTGGCCCCAACGGTGCCGGTAAAACAACGACGATCCGCATGGCCCTCGGCCTGATTGCTCCTACTGCCGGCAGCGTCGAGATACTCGGCCAGGATATCGCCTCCCACCGGGCGCGCATTCTGCCACGTGTCGGCGCTCTGGTGGAGACCCCCGCTATCTACCTTTACATGTCTGGCCGCAATAATCTGCGCGCGGTGGCATCCGTGCTCGGTGGCGTACCCGCGTCAAGAATCGATGCTGTATTGGATTTAGTGGGACTGCGCTACCGGCAGAAAGACCGCGTGCGCACCTACTCGCTGGGTATGAAGCAGCGCCTCGGCGTTGCCATGGCCCTTTTGCAGGACCCCGATTTACTCATCCTGGATGAACCGGCAAATGGCCTCGACCCGGCAGGCATTGTCGAGATGCGCGATCTCATGCACCGTCTCACTGCTGAGGGCAAGACCGTCTTCATCTCAAGCCACTTGCTCACCGAGGTGCAACAAATCTGCACCCGCGTGGCCATTATCAGCCTGGGCGAGCTGGTCAAGGTTTCCACCATTGAAGAACTCATCAGCGGGCGCGGTGAGTTTGCCGTCACCGTTGAGCGCACGGCAGACGCGCTCGCGCTGGTGAAGGCGCAGCCATGGGGCAAAGATGCTCACCTTGATAAACATGGCGCGCTCGTCACAAAAGCTCCTGGGCAGCGTGGCCGCGACCTCAACCTCTTCCTTGTCAACGCTGGCTTCGTTCCCGATACTATCGCACCATCAACGCAGGACC
>JBGQJX010000258.1:0-6043 GCA_041499255.1 Ktedonobacteraceae bacterium
ACTGCGGATACTGGATCCCCTGGCGGGCGGGGCGACCACGCTCTTTCTGGCGCTGGCCAGGGGCGACGATGCCTTTGGCATTGAGCTAGAACGACAGGATGTTGACTCAAGCGCGATTTTTGTCAGGCAGTATTTGCAGAGCGAGCACATCCCCTTCAAAGAGTTGGATGAACGCAGTCGCCGCGCGGGCCGGCGCTACCAGTTCGAGATTGGGCGCAAGGGGGCGACGCGCATGCTTGTGCTGGCACATGGCGATACCTGCCAGGCCAATCTGCACATGCAAGAAGTTCCTGGCGGCCCACGTGTTCACGCCATTGTTGGCGATCTGCCCTACGGCATTCAGCATTTCGCCGAGATCGCGAGGATGTTGCAAAAAGCTCTCCCTGCCTGGCAGCAATTGCTGCTACCGGGGGGGACGCTGGCATTGGCCTGGAATGCTACGCGTATTGAGCGCGCGAACATGATAGCGCTGCTGCAAGAACATACGCAACTCGAGGTCAGAAACGATCCACCGTATACACAGTTAGTGCACACGGTGGATCGTGTCATCAAGAAACGCGATATTGTGGTGGCTGTGAAGCGTCCTTAGCTGAGCATTTCTTTCACCATCACCGCGCCCACGATTGAACCGTCCGCGTTACTGTAGCTATAGAGCACCACTACGCCTTCCTGTATACCGGTCTTGAAGGTTGAATGGTACGTGACGCTGCTGGAAAAGGTCGTACTGCCATTGCCGATGGCACCTTTTGCGCTGCTCTGACCAATATTTGCGTACAGGTGATCCAGGATGATGACTTTGCCAATGATCCCCTCAAAGGCGTTCCCTGTTCCCGTGACGGTTACCGGACTGGTCAGGCGGTCGCGATCCTGGGGAGCAGTGATCGACAAGCCGGCGGTAGTCACCGACGTTACTTCCCAGATGCCTCCGTTGCTATTCTGTTCAAGACGGCTCATGGTGACTTTAATGGAGCTACCACCGGGACTGGCGCTCTTCACGTTGACCACGGCATTGATATCGTGCGTCCCACCGCCGCTGACAATGGTCGCAGGGGCATTGGGATCCCACTTGAGCAGGCTCTGGCTGGCGGCCAGGGCCTGAGCGGTGAGTGTCGCGCTGAGTTTCCAGGGCTGGTGTCCCTGGTTCACCTGGGCCTGGTCTGCCTCGGCCTGGTAACGCGTGAGGTCGGGAAAGATGCCGGGGAAAGCTACCGGCACCAGTGTCCCGGCGTTATCAGACCACTTGAACTCGCGAAAGAGGTCCAGGGTCAGATTCGCATTGGGCTGTCCGGCGTTAATGCTCGAGTTCGGGTCGACCTCGGCGGTCATCACCGTATTATAGCCGCTAATCTTCGCGTCACCCTTGGTCATATTCTGCAGTTTGAAGAGCTGAACAGGGCTGGGATCGGTAATGTGATCATAGACATAGACGTCGAGAATAGCTCCAGAGCCATCGTAGCGCACGGTCACCAGCGCCTGTAGGGAGGGAATGCCCTTCATATTCCCACAATTGACACTCTCGACTTTCGAGCCGGTAGTTGGCGCGATGATAGCTGTCCAGTGCGCCGGGTCTTTGACCGCGTCGGGGCAGGGTTGCGCTCCCAGCCGCACACCGGGTGTCGGCGATGTGGTTGTATTGCCCGCAGCAGTCGCGCCAGGGGTATTTCCCGTCGTCGGCGTTGAGCTGCCACTATTTCCACCTCCAATACCGCTGCACGCCGCCAGAACCAGAAAGAGCAGAAAACTTGTAGCTATAAACAGGTGTTTGTAATGCCATAATGAAAATGATTTCATAAAAATCCTCCAGGTAAGAGGTTAGATTCCCTGCCACTCTTGCCGGTTTTATCATTGCTGGCAGAGGCGATGGTCTTACCGCTAGGCGACCATGCTACGGCATTGACCGTGTCGCCATGACCGCCATAGGTAGTGCGGGCTGGCGTTCCTGAACCTAAAAACCACACCTCTACAGAGTGGTCTTTGCTGCCGGAGGCGATATACGTTCCATCGTCCCGGGGTGACCAGGCGACGGTATTGACGGCATCAGAGTGTCCAGGGTAGGTAAAGAGCAAGGTTCATTTCAATCATTGTAGAGAAGCGCTTTCTTCATGTCAATACGAATGGAGTGGACAAGCGGTATCAAGTATACCTCCAGAGCTTGCAACATTTGAGCCCTATCTGTCTGGCCTGGTGTTTTTGATCTTTCCAAGCTCAATGCGGAGTCAGAGAACTTTGAAGCTCAACAGTTCTGCTGTTCAAACTGCACGGGGCTCAGATTCAGAGATGAAAGACGACGAGGTATCTATGATCTTACGCGCACGTTCGGGACCGAAACGCGCTCTCAGCACGTCTATGGTTACCCACATCTCTTCAATGTGCTCAATGAGCAGTGTTGTTTCTTCTGTGTTCTCTAATGCACGCCGCAGGAAGTCTACAATATGAAATCTTTTTGGCGTCTCTGGTAGGGCTTCTAGTGTCTCATTCACCATCTCTATCGCTTTTTCTGGCGACCCGACCAACTCTGTTAATTCCGCGAAGGAATCCCCCATGTTTTCCATTTTGGCCGTGATAAATCGATGCTGTGATGTTCCATAAGCTAGCCCCGATAGTCCCCATGTTGCTGCTTGATATTCGTCTGCTATCCGTTGCCTGATGCGTGCTACCTCACTTACTGTCATGACAAGGCATCCTTTCCTTGTGGTTCAATGTGATAAAATAGTCAATTAGGTACAGTAAAAGCATATATCTCTTGTTGGAGTTTAAGAACACTCTGAACAGTTGGAATTTGTAGATTTGTGGCACAAAAATAACTCATACCAATAGGTTAATTGCGAGGTGGCAAGCTTGAGCTATCATTATGGGATAACTGTTCGTGAAGGTCGGGAAGCAGCTAATATGACACAGGCGCAGTTAGCTGAGAAGTGGTCCCAAGCAGATGGCGGAACTGGCGTGAGTGTGAATTACGTATCTGAGGTTGAACGTGGCATAAAGCATATCACTGATCCTCAGACGCTTCGTCGTCTGTGTGATATTTTCCATCTTTCCTACTGGAAAATGGGGCTTTCTGATTACGACCCTTTTAACCCAAGCGCCTTTATCGTGAAAGGAACTTTTATGTATGATGAGACGTTGAACACAGCGGAGAGTTTGATTAAACGAACCTGGAATCTTCGTCGTGTAATGTCTTTGCCATATGTGGAAGAGGCCGTAAACGACCTGAATCGGCTTTTTGATTATTTACAAACTAATACACCGCCCCCTTTACGTCTGGACGGGCGCTTTCAGATGCTCTACGCCCAAGTGTTGCGACTCAATGGTGTGATCGACGTAGAAAACCAGCGATATGAAGAGGCTCTAAGTAAATTTCGCAGGATGCATGAGATTGCTAAAGTAATTGACCACCCGGCTACCCTTGCTATGAGTTATCTCAATGTCGGAACGGAGTTAGAGCGAATGGGTAAACAAGAGGAAGCGATTGATTGCCTAGAGCTAGCCAGAGACGAATCGTTCCGAGCGTCGAAACATATCATGGTCATAACCAACGCTTACCTAGCAAGGGCCTACGCTAGTGCTGGACAGAAAGTAAAGTTCGAGCGAGCCATAGGAGCCGCATTACGCACCGCTAGGAGTATCGAAATGTTTTATGGTGATGGAACAGACTTTGTGTTCCATTCTCTAAGCGGTGTGCTGGCAGAGAAGAGTTATGGTCATTTGGAGATTGGAGAGCCAGCGGAGACCCTAGCTATGCAAGAGGAAATCAAGAGCCAGATAGCCCTTGAAGCTAATATCTGGTTGGATGCATGGATTCCACTTGATTGGGCGAGGGCCTATCTGATGCTAGGTCAGGTCAATAATAGTGTACAGGCGGGCCAGGAGTTCTATCAGAAAGCCAAATCGTTGAAATCTCCTCATGCGAAGAGCCGCGCCTATCGCCTACTAAACACGATTGAAGCAGCGGGTTATAATGATGTGCAGGCAGTAAAAGATTTCCGTCATATGCTCGATAACGCGGATAGGAACGGGTTAAAAGAGCTAGATACTCACTATCTTACCTAAGTGAGACCCAGGAGCCACCCTTACCGCTCATGTTGAGGTGGCTTGTAGAGCAGATTGGCAACTAACGTGGGGAATGCTATTATACGTACCGTATCGCTTCTGCCGGAGAAATACGGCCCGCTTGCCAGGCTGGCAGGAGCGCCCCCAGGAACGAGGCCAGCAGGGCGATACCGACAATGAGGCCCAGTTCTTGCCAGGGAATGCTAAAGGTGAGGCCGGTATGAAATTGCTCAAAGAAATTCGTCGCGAAGATATTGCGCGAAAGCACCAATCCCAGTGCCACACCCAGGATACTGCCCAGCGTGCCCACGAAAAACGATTCGAAGAGAAACGCGAGTTGGATCAGCGCGCGTTTGCACCCGATGGCTCGCAGCATCCCTATCTGCTGCCGCCGTTCGACCACGGCTCGCGTACCCGTAATGGCGAGGGCAGTGACGCCCAGTAAGAGCGTCAGGCCAACCACGCCTAGCAGTACGTTACTGAGGAAGATACGCGGCCCACGTAACTGCCAGATGGCATCCTCTAACACGGTCGTCTCCAGGCCGTTATCGAGGAAGGCGGAGCCAAGCGCGAGGGCCAGCGCTCGTTTGTCCTGTCCGGGCGCAACCTTAAAATAGTAAGTCTGGGCTTCGGGTGTTGTAGGGTTGCTATCACTGCTGGCCGTGTAGGCGGCACGGGGGATGTATAGCCCGAAATGCGCGCTATCACTGTTGTCGACGACGCCGATGATGGTAAGCTTGACCGCCGAGGTCACTGCCAGTGGCGCTGTGTTATCAGGAGTGGATGTTTGCAGGCTGGTGACCCAGACAGGAGTGGCCGGGAAACTGGTATCGCCCTGGTAGACGCCACTCATGGAGAAGGTGTAAGGTGAATCAAAACCTGGTGGATGCGTCGGCACCCCTGCATCAGCCGGTAAAGGCGCGTTGGGGTCGTAGACGGGCGAACTGATGATGCTATCGGGGCGATAAGGCAGGGCATCATTATCGATCAACGCGTAGTTGGGATGGGTTTGTAACGCTTGCCATATGGCCTGATCACTGCTAAATCCCTGGGCGCGCGCCAGCAGGTGCAGTCCCAGGCCGTGCAGGAATCCGCCATTGACCACCTGCGCGGGATACAGTTTCCATGAAGGATTACCGGTACTTAATTGGATTACCCCTACCGCCGCTGATATCTGCACCCCGATCGAGGAAAAGACGCCAGGATTAATGCCATGCTGTAGTAATGCCGTATGTATATCTGGCAGCGGCTTGAAATATGCTACCGCCTGGATATCATACCCACCTGTCTGTGTATCAATATTGGTGTAAGTATTCTGCATGGCATTCGTAATCACCACCATAACCGTCATGGCGAAGACGACCAGGCTAAACATCACCACGCTCAATCCCGTACGGAAGCGGCGGTGTAAAGGATATGCCGAAGCCAGTCGTGTCAGTATATACACTCCTGGCAGTCTTGAACAGAGCGCGACAACCGGCCCTACCAGTACTTCCGCGTTGGTCAACAGCACCCAGGCCGTTCCCAAAACCATCATTAAACCGGCGAAAAAGAATATCTCGATACCGCCCTGGAAGCGCGGCAGCCCGAGCCGCGCCAGCACGTCGAACGGCAGTGCCCAATAAGCAACGATTGCCACTCCTGCCAACGTAACAAATATTTTGTTCAGGGCCATTTTATTCACGCCCCCACCGAACCGCTCCCCCCGGTTGCCGTTGGTCGTTCGCTCGATTGTGTTGCTGGATGTGGAACCAGAAATACGTCGCGATAACCATCCCACAACCCGCCAAACCTGCCCACCAGCGGCTTTTAACAGCAACCCACCTCCCAAAACGATTAGCGAGAGGCCCAGCGAGAAAAATGCGATCTGCAATTTCTCCAGCCCCAGTTGCATCAGCCAGTAGCCGGCCAGCAGCGGCAAAAAGCCCAGGAGTATGAGCGAACGCAGCAGGTCAACCAGCGCATCAGGGAACTGTTCGAGGAGAATGCGCCG
>JBGQJX010000259.1:0-6036 GCA_041499255.1 Ktedonobacteraceae bacterium
CCTGTGCCGCCGCGACCGCCCGGTCAACGTCGGCGGCATTGGCAGCGGGAGCTGTATCAATAATCTCTTCGGTGGCGGGGTTGCGTACCTCGATGACGTTGCCAGAACTTCCTGGCGTATGTTCGCCATTGATCCACAAGTGGTAGGGCATAAAAATACCTCTCAAATTGTTTACCAGCATTGTAACAGTCCTGTTTTAAGCCTAGCAGGGCAAACAAATGCCGTCAAGTGTCAAAAAACAATAACCATAAAGCATGTATTTCATAATTTGAAAGCATGATTGAACCATGGTATTGTTGACATTGTGAAGCAACAAAGTATATTATAGTATCGTCTAATCTAGACGCCACAGCATTGTACAAAAGGAGTATTTCATGTCCGACAACAAAGGATATATCCATCCAGAGCTACTGGTAGATGCAGATTGGGTACAGGCCCATCTGAACGATCCCAGGGTACGTTTAATCGAAGTTGACGTAGATAGTTCCGCCTATGACCAGGGACATATTCCCGGCGCGGTAGGTTTCAACTGGCAGAAGGAACTACAGGACCAGGTAGTGCGAGCTCCACTGAGCCAGGAACATCTCGAAAACCTGTTAGGGCGTGCGGGCGTGAGCAATGACACTACAATCATACTCTATGGAGACAATAACAACTGGTTTGCTGCCTGGGCGTTATGGATTCTCAAATACTATGAACATTCAGATGTACGCCTGCTGGACGGTGGGCGAGTGAAATGGCTGGCCGACAAGCGTGAGATCACCACCGAAGTCCCATCCTATCCACGAGCAACGTATCATGCAAATGCGCCACACTCGGAGATTCGCGCGCTGCGCGACCAGGTTCTCCACGAGTTGGGCAGCCCAAACCTGGCATTGGTCGACGTGCGTTCTCCTGGCGAGTACAGTGGAGAACTGCTGGCTCCTGCCCACCTGCCTCAGGAGGGCGCGCAGCGCGGTGGTCATATTCCCGGCGCGGCGAACATTCCCTGGTCACAGGCTGTGCGCGAAGATGGCACCTTTAAATCAGCGAATGAGCTGCGCGCGCTCTACGGCGGTAAGGGCGTGACACCCGATAAGGAAGTTATCGCGTATTGCCGCATTGGGGAGCGCAGTAGTCATACCTGGTTTGTGCTCAATTATCTGTTGGGCTATCCAAGTGTGCGAAATTATGATGGTTCCTGGACCGAGTGGGGAAGCCTGATCAACGCGCCTATTGAAAAATCGGTTTGATCGTTTTCTCCCAAAGAAGAGACCCTGCCGAAATTCTCGGCAGGGTCTCTTCTTTGGGAATGCTGTGTCATCCTCCAGCCAGCAAATTATCATCGCTGGGAGTGCGGAACGTCCAGCCAGACTGCGTTGGCGCATCTTCGTGAAATGTTTTGCCGGCACTCACGGGAGGTGTCACGCTGGCTTGATCTTCCAACAGTGTAGCTCGTTCGTAAAGGGTTCGCGCGGCACGAGCGGCATCGAAGTTGGCATTTTTACTGGCTTCGGGATCGTTTGCGATGGCTTGAAAACCCGCGGCGATAGAACGAATGACTTCTGGAGACGTTATCGAGCCATTTTGAATCTGTTTGTAGGCGTTCTTTAGCACTCCTTCGTTTGGGGGTTTCATTTTTGTGGCGGCAGCCGGGCGAGGCTCTCCGGCTACTGGTGGAACCTGTTTGCCCATGACAGGGGGAACCGTTGCCTTTTCGGCAGTGCCCGATGCTACAGGCGCAGGTTGACCCTGCCCCTGTACTGGTGGTGGTGTCGCAAAAGTTGCTCCCATCAAAATGCTGGCATCGGTATTCACCGGGGCAATTATGCGCGGTGTGAGGATGATATCGCGGATGTGCACCCAGTTCATCTGTACTCCCCAGGGCGCGACATGATCCTGCATCTGCTGTGCCAGGAGCAGATTGAGATGCCCCCACTGAGTTGCATCCTCCTGGTCCGGATTAGCGAGCATCAAACCGCCAGCGCTGCTCTGGCGTAAGCGAAATTTGTCTGACCAGGCAAGAAAGTCATCTGGAGTGAGGTGGGCTACGATGGATTGAAGGATAGCCTTAAAAAGTTCTTGCAGGCTCTGCTCCCAGTTTTCAACCTGGAGCACTGCCAGGTGAGCATCCTCAGGCATCAATTGGTAGGAGAGCGTAGCTTTGAGATGTACATCTTCCTCGGGTGAAATGGGCGCTGTCTGCTCAGGGCAGGTCCATACGCGTTCTTTTGTGTGCAGTTGAGCGGTTACCTTGTCCCAGGGAAGCACAAAATTCAGTCCTGGGTAGAGAGTACGGCTGTATTTGCCGAAAGAATAAACAATATGGACTGTTCCTTCGACGACCGGGCGGTAGGCGAAACGGGCCGCGATGATAACGGCAATGAGCAGTATGATCAGCACGATCAGGGTGGTGATAGGTCCGAAGAGCGTGAAACAACCTGCGAGAAGGTAGAGAAAGAAGCCCCCAACAACGCCGAGGGTCCAGTTGACGCTGTCGGTGCCGGCATAGTAGAGCATCATTCCTTGCAATATCATGATGGCAATGATGACAAGTCCAATGGGCCAGAGGCGGTCCGCGTGAAGATAGAACTGGCCGCTGCGCATCAACGGTAGGAGAAATACAAAGGTGATGCCGCCAAAAAACAGTGGAGTAATGATGGGTGTGATGTATTTCCCAAAAGTCTTCAGTGTTCCAAATCTTGAACCGGGGTCTTGCAAGTTACCCGTTCCAGGCTCTCCCCCAGATGAAATAACTAACTGGTCGGAATTGATCTCCTCTGCTTCGTCCTGCTCGTAGGAGAGGGGCAGCATTCCCTTGTTTGGTGTACCTTCCCAATGCAAACTGGGTCCCTGCCACGTGGCATCGTGTTCCTGGTTCTCTGGCGACATAAATAAAGCTTCCTCCCTCTCATCATCATTTTTGGCTACTTGGTCCTCTTTACGCCGCATGTGCTACAACTACCGCTTTTTGTACCGCAACTCCCACTGCCACAACCACCACCACCTCCGGAGCCACAACTCCCACTGCTACAACCACCACCTCCTCCGGTACCACGACTGCAACTACTCCCACACCCGCCTCCGCTTTTGTTGAGACCGCAACTCCCGCAGCCACCTTTGCTCTCAATCTTTTGCTCTACAAGCTGCACTGCTGGTCCCGCGGATTGGTTTACCGGTATCTGGATAGTGACGCCGCTTTCCAGCATAACCTCGACCGACTCCTGCGGTACATTGACCGAGACGACCTTTCCGGGACCGCTTGGCGTATTAAGCATCGCGCCAATCTGTGGCATCGATTGCTTCGCCTGGATGTAGTTGTCGTTCTCGTAGGAGAGACAACATAACAGGCGGCCACAGACCCCCGAGATCTTCGCCGGATTCAGGGGTAAGCCCTGCTCCTTCGCCATCTTGATTGAGATAACGCCAAAATCAGCAATCCACGAGCTGCAACAGAGCGTTTTACCGCATGGTCCCAGCCCTCCCTGCAACTTGGCCTGGTCGCGTGCCCCGATTTGGCGCAGTTCGATTCGCGTGCGAAAGGCCGCCGCCAGGTCACGCACCAGCGCGCGAAAGTCAACTCGTTCATCAGCCGTAAAATAAAAGGTCAGGCGGCTGCCATCAAAGGTGTATTCGGCCTCTACCAGCTTCATGGACAGCGCGTGTTGCGATACGCGCTCTGCGCACTTAACCAGGGCCTCCTTCTCTTTGCTCTTGAACGAGAGCATCATACGCAATTCGTCTTCAGTAGCCAGGCGCAATACCGGCTTGAGCGGATCACTGAGGTCCATCTCAGTGATCTTCTTCGACGCGATAACCACGCGTCCCGCTTCTGTCCCGCGCACTGTCTCAACAATTACAAACTGGCCGGTGTTATACGACTGTCCCTGTGGGTCAAAGTAATAGATACGTCCGGCAGGACGAAAACGAATACCGGTGATGACAACTACGTTCTCGCTCAGTATTGTTGATACCATGACTTATAAAATCTTTACTAGCCATAGAAAAAAGCGCGGCTTCATTGCCGCGTCATTCTTACATTTCATTGGTTAACAGGATCGCTTCAGCTACCTCGCGCATCGATTTGCGGTTGTTCATACTGGCCTTCTGAATTTTACGGAAGGCTTCCTGCTCGCTCAGCCCCTGCTTTTCCATCAGGAGACCTTTGGCCCGCTCCACAATTTTACGCGTCTCCAATTGTTCGGAGAGCGTGCGTGTCTTCTCTTCGAGCGCGCGAAATTCATTATAGCGGGCAAGGGCCACTTCAATAGCGGGAGTAACTTCGCTCTCTCGTAGTGGCTTCACGATATAGTTCACCACACCAGCCTCTTTAGCGCGTTCGACCAGTGGCAAGTCGCCAAATGCGGTGAGCAACAACACTGGCGCTAACTTCTCCTGGGTGAGCGTCTCGGCGGCGGCGATGCCGTCCATGTCAGGCATTCTGATATCCATAATGACCAGGTCAGGCCGTAACTCGCGTGCGAGGTTGACGGCGCTGAGGCCATCGCCCGCTTCGCCGACTACAAGATAACCCTGCTTGGTCAGTACATCTTTAAGATCCATTCGCTGAATTGTTTCGTCGTCAGCGATAATAATTCTTGTTGGCATCTATTTCACCTCGTCTAATCCTCGTCCAGCCCCGAGGTCGCACTCTCTATGTAACTGGTAAACTCAGCTACTGCTTCACTCCTGGGTACTTAGATACGAAGAGTATAACATATAACATAAAACGAGTCGAGATTAGATTGTATATTTCTATCAAGCAAGCCTTGCAGGATCGGGTCAAACTGGGCAGGGGCAAGCCAGGCCCCTCCATTTCATTTTCAGGCTACGCGCGAGACCTCTGCCTTTCCGTTGATCAACTGGGCCATCAGTCGCGCGTCGCGCACAATGGAGCGCAGTTGATCATCAGTGATCGACTGGCGGCCATCGCAGAGGGCACTGTTGGGATCGGGATGTACTTCGAGGATCAGGCCTTCGGCTCCCGCGGCGATAGAGGCACGGGACATGGTGGGAACCAGCTCGCTCCGGCCTGTGGCATGACTGGGATCAACAATCACGGGTAGATGCGTCAGTTCGTGGAGCAATGGCACACAGGAGAGGTCGAGCACATTGCGCGTCTGCGGATCGAAACTGCGGATGCCTCGCTCGCACAGAATGACGTTGGGATTCCCTGCCGCGACAATGTACTCCGCGGCCAGTAACCACTCGTCGATAGTGGCCGATAGTCCGCGTTTGAGCATTACAGGGCGTCTATGACTATCGCGTCCCGCCGCCAATAAGAGGGGGAAGTTCTGCATATTGCGGCTGCCTATCTGCAAGATATCGGCGTATTCTGCCACCGTTTCCACCAATCCCGGCTCCATCACCTCGGTAATCACCGGCAATCCTGTCTTTTCCCGGGCTTCCGCCAGTATTTGCAGACCTTCGAGCCCCAGTCCCTGGAACTGGTAGGGGGAGGTGCGCGGTTTGAAGGCTCCGCCGCGCAATATCTGGGCTCCTGCCGCCTTGACAAGCCTGGCTGTGGTAAGCAACTGCTCGCGGTTTTCAACAGCGCACGGCCCGGCGATGATCACCGGCGCAGTAACTCCGTGCGCATCGGGGCCAATCGTCACAGTTTTCCCATTGGAGTGAGAGCCAACGAGGATACTGCTCCCTTCTGGCCTGAAGCTTCTATTGACCAGCTTGTAGGGAGTCTTTATATGCATGACGCGCTCAACCGCCCCTTGCTGGCGCAGGAGAGCACTGCTCTGGGCATCTAATTGGCTGCCATCCAGCGTGATGACCTCTCGCCCATCGATAGCGGTGGGCCTTATTGGCTGTTGGTGCCGTGTCACTCGACCCAGCAATGCCAGTAACTGGGCGCGTTCTTCGCTGCTGGCCTGACTACGAATACTGATAATCATTTGAAAGGGTCCTCTCTGTCTTCCTATTTGCGATTTTCGCAACAATATGAACCAAAAGAAAGAAACAAAAAAGCAGAGGTGTTATCCTCTGCTCGTCCAGCATGCTGGTGAATGTTTTTGCTCAGCCCAAAGGGCCCACCATCATGCTGGA